>CAXNGR010000139.1:0-8055 GCA_964201265.1 Verrucomicrobiaceae bacterium | reverse complement strand
CGCTGGTCATAGCCAGAAGGGCGGGGGGCGCAAGGCGGAAGGCGGATGGAGGAATGGAGAACTGAAAATGGGTCAGAATGGTGGAATGGACTGAGGACTTCCGTCAACGCATCGGCTGGTGCCATTTTCAGTTCCTTCATTCCGCCATTCTCAGTTCTTCCATGCTCGGACGTGCTCGCTCCTATTCTCCCACGCGCAAGATGTCGCAGGTGATGAAGATGGCCTGGAGGATGTCCTCCTTCTCGAACTCGGGTCTGCCGGTCGGTTTGTGGAGCGAGAGCAGGCGTGCGGTGCCGGAGGGCATCGTGATGGCAGTGACGACCTTCGCGGCGTGGTAATCGGTGAGCGGGAATTCGAGCTTGCGGCCCTGGGTGTCGATGACGTGCTCGCGATGCTCAAAAGGCGCGGCGGTGTGGAACTCGGGGGCGATGTTGAGTTCGACGGTGACGCTATCTGAGAAGACGGAGGGTTCGAGTTCGAGGAGGAGGCCGACCTTGCGCATTTCCTGGGTGAAGAACGGCTCGCCTTTCTCATTCACGCTCACTTCGGTGATGGCTTGGTGCTGGGTGACTTGCTCGGCGGTGGCGCGGGTGCCGGATTTGGTTTCGATGCGGGCGGTGTTGAGATGCTGCACGGTGCCGGCCTTCACGGCGGCGAGCAATTCATCGAGTTCGGCGCGGTGATCGCTCTTGCTTGCGGCTTGTGCGGTGAGTCGGCGCAGGAGCGGACCATGGCCTTGGAGAACGTGACTGGTGAAGGTGCTGAGTTTGGGGCCAATGCTGAGCGTTTTCACATAAGCTTCCACCAAGGCCAAGTTTTCGTTCGTGTTTTTGACAAACAACATGGCGGTCGCGGGGGTGAATGTGGCGATGGCTCCTTCGGGAAATGGAATGCCCTGAGCTTCGAGAATCATTTTTGCCGTGGGCCGGGATGCAAAGTCCTCCCGTTTCTCTCTTGCTGTGAGGTTTCTTGAGTCTCCTGTGGCGAGGAAATCTGGCGGGATGTGAAACTGCCTCGTATTCCAAGCTTTGGGATCGACGAAAGGTTTGGGCTTAAGGGTTTGGTCAGAGGATAGTTTGCTAGGCTTTGCCACTTGCGAAACCACATCGCACTTTATGAAAGTGGCCCAGAGCATGTCGTTGTCACGATGCTCGTTTGGTTTGTTGAGGGAGATGAGCTTGGTCCCACCGTTGGTGAGGCTGATGCCGGTGACGGTCTTGGCGCTGTGAAAATCAGTGAGGGGCATGTCGAAGGGCTGCTGCGAGGCGGGATCACGAAAATGATCGCGGCGGAGGACGGGAGCAGCGGGATGCAGCTCGTGGGTGAAGGTGAGTTCCACCGTGCGGTTGTCAGCGCCCACGACGGGCTCGACTTCGAGGATGGAGCCGATCAGCCGTGTTTCGAAGCCGATTTTGGGACGGCCTTGGGCATCGGTGCCGAAAGTATCGAGATAACGATGCTCACGGCCGGTTTGGTGGCTGGCATGCCAGCCAGATTTTGTTTCGAGGAAGGTGGAGGTGATGAACTTCGCCTCACCACGGGCAACGGCAGCCTCCGCAGTGGCAAACATCGCGGAATCATCGGCAGAAGCGAGTGTCTGGCGCGTGAGATCGCGCAGCAAGGGCGCGGGAGCCTCCAGGGTGTGGAGCGTGAAGGCGACGGTCCTCGGGCTGACACGGAGCTGTTGTTCAACTTCGTGCATGATGAGGGCGACGTTGTCTGGCGTGTTGATGAGTTGTAGCACGCCATCGCGATGCTCGATTAGCGCACCGGGTGGGAAAGTGATGTCTGCCAGAGCAAGCCATGCCTGGAGCGTAACCGGTGGCGTGGCATTCAGGAATTCATCGAACAAACCGTCAGGCACAGGCAGGGCCGCGAAAATCATGCCGGGCGGCACGGTGGCTGGCGCGGGCACCTTCGGCTGCGTCAAGGGCAGAGCCTCGACACGGCGCAGCGTGGCGGTGAGAAACACGGCGCAGAGGATGTCCGCGCTCTCCTGCGGCGTGCCGACCGGCTTGGTGATGCCGAGGAGCGTTGTATTGCCGGCGATGATGCTGACAGCAGTGCTGATTCGAGTGACTGCAATGTCGGTGATGGGAAAGTCTGCCGCGTGGCCGGTGAGCGGATCGTTCACGCTGACTTGCCTCTGAGTGGGAGGTGCGGGATTCAGCGTCAAACCGACCGTGACTTCGATCGAGCTGCTGTCAGCTCCGACTGTCGGCACGATTTCCAAGTGCAGACCGATCTGACTCGTCTCTTTCGCGACGGAGGCACGACTTTTGGCGTCCAGTTTGAACTCGGTGGCATGGTTGTGCTCGCGCACGGCCTCGACGGTGGCGCGGGTGCCGGATTTGGTTTCGAGAAACGCATCGCTGACAATGCGGACGTTGGAATCGGGCTTTTTCGCGTGATCGAGCAGCGTGGTGAGCGCCGGGGCGGCATCGGGCGTGCGAGAAGCGGCGTCATTGGCCGCGCGGATGAGTTCGCCCGGCCCTTCGATGACGGTGAGGGTAAAGGCGACATTGGCAGGAGCCTGTTGCTGAAAGCTTTCCACATAAGCTTCAACGAGATCGAGGTTCGACTGCGTGTTGGTGACAGTGAGCAGGCTGGTGAGCGGATTGAAGCTGGCGCTGGTTCCTTCGGGGAAGGTGACGCCCTGGGCTTCGAGGATTTGCCTGGCAGAGCTTTGACGCTTGGGCCTCGGAGTGGTCGCTGGAGCGGCGAAGGGATCTGCGGGTGAGGTGTCCACAGGTATTTCGCACGAGATGAAATCCGGCGGGATTTTGAAGGTGCGGGTGTGCAACTCGGAGACGGCCTGCGCTTGCCAGGTGAAGGCGAACGTGAGGAGCAGGAGGAGGCTGCGGAACGACATGCCTGGGAGATTACCTGAGGCGGGGGCGGCGTGTCGAGCCTTCTTCGCCGATCCGTTCTCCGTAGCGAGACTGCGAAGGATGAAGGTTACGAAGGCCAGGGCCTGAGGCTGAAATGGAGGAACTGAAAACTGGGAATGGGTCAGAATGGAGGAATGGCCGGATGCGGGTCAGGCAATTTTTCAGTTCCTCCATTCCGCCATTCTCAGTTCTTCCATGCTTCCAGGGCTTCGCCGTCAAAGAGTGGTCAAGAGATGGTCAAGCATGTGGAGCCGAACCTCTTGACGATTCCTTGACCTTTTGACAGGCGCAGCTTTGACCAGCCCGCTTGCGGCGCAACGGGGCTACAATGTCTGATGAATCCGCCCCAGCGCCATGAGGATGTAGCTGGTGGTGAGGACGGGGTCGCTTTCCATCCAGCGGCCTTCGGAGTTGGCCCAGGAACCGTCGCCTTTTTGGAGGCTGAGGAGCTTTTGGGTGATGTCGGCGCGCCAGTCGATGAGCTTGCCGTCCTTGGTCTTGATGAAGTCGATCTGGGCGATGCTGAGGGCCTTGCTGAGGGTGTGGTAGTAGTAGTAGAGGCCCTGGGCGCCGAGACCGGGGTTTTCGTCGGCGCTGTAGTTGGCGCTGATCCATTCGATGACGGCTTTGACGCGGGGGTCTTTGGCATCGAGACCGGCGTAGATGAAGCTGAGCAATCCTGCGTAACTGATGCTGCCGTAGCTGCGCAGGGAGATGGTGCCGTCGGGGTTTTCGACCTTGGCGCCGCGGGTCTCGGTGGGGTTGTAGATGAAGCCACCGGCGTCTTTGGGGGCTTTGCTGACCCAGCTTGATTTGTTGCTCTCGGGGCGGTTCTGGCAGCGCTGGATGAAGTCGATGGCGGCACCGAAGTTGAGCTGCGGTTCGTTCTTGGCGGCATCGCCTTTGTCGGCGAGGAGGCTCTGGGCGTAGTAAAGTGCTTCGAGAGCGAAGGTGGTGTTGGAGAGGTCAGCGTGGGTGGCTTTTTCCTCGCCGTAGCCGATGCCGCCGTCGGTGGGGTTGTCGTTCTTGCCTTTTTCGTCGAGATCGAGTTGGCGGGTGACGAGGTAGCGGCGGGCCTTGAGCATGACCTCCTCGTTTTCGGGCTTGTTGTTCAACAGCAGCCCGGTCAGGGCGATGGCGGTGTTGTAGGTGGCGCGGGCCTTGATGGTGATGGAGCCGTCGGGCTTGGCGTTGCTGATGAGGTAGCGGGTGGCTTTCTCGACTTCGGCGGGTACGGGATCTCCCGGCTTGCGGTTGGGATCGAGCATAAACGCGGTCATGGCCAGACCGGTGATGGCGACGGGTTCAGCCTCGCCCCACTGGCCGGTTTCCGAGTTTTGCTTGGCGCGGAGGAAATTCAGGCCGCGTTCGACGCCAAGTCGGAGTTCCTGTTTGAGGGACTCATGGCGTGGTGCCTGGCTGGCGGCCTGGGTAAAGGCGGGCGCAGTCGCGAGGATGAGGAGGAAGGCGGGAAGTTTCATGGTGGAGCAGACTGGAGGCCAGAAGACGGCGGCGTCAATGGTCAAGGAGCCAAGGCGGACAAGCCGGGACGATTCTTGACCACGCCTTGACGGGCTTGACCACTTCTTGACCGTGCGGAGCGAGGAGATCGAGGACGAGTTCGAGTAGGAGAACGAGGACGATCTATTTTGCGGCAGGCGTGATAACGAGCGTCACTTTCGTCTCCTCAGCCGGGATATTCGCTGGCATGCTGATCCAGAGATCGTCGCGGTGGTTGCCTTTGGCGGGGGAGTTGATGATGGCGTGGCGATCCACATAGGTGGAGATGATGGAACCGGTCTGTTCGGCGGTGAAGCCACCGGCGTCGATCTGAGAGCCATTAAAGATCCAGGTGTCGAGATCGGGCGGAGTTTTGCGTTCGTCGATGTTCTGGATGAAGTCGGAGAGAGGAACGTTTCGGGTTTTGTCGCCGTCTTTCCACTCGCAGCGGATGTGGAGGCGGTTGGCTCCGGGTTTCTCAGGTGAGGTCTCGTCTTTTTCAGCGTAGGGGCGCTCTTCCGAGGAATCGAGGTTTTCAAGGATGCCTTTTGTGGCGGGCTGGTAGTTGGCCAGCAGGAGGGCGAGCTGGACCTGGATCGGCTTCACCGTGGTCTGGAGGATGGTCTCGTGGACTTTTTCTCCGGCCTCATGGCAGAGGGCGTACTCGATGGGGAGCTTTTGATGGAGGATGGAACACGGGATGCGCAGCTCACGCGTGGCAGCGGTGATCTGGATGCCGTTGAGGTCGTAAACACCCAGTGAGGTCTCTTTGAGGAGCTTTTTGGCGTCTTCAAGCTGAGTTTTAGCGTCCACCTTGGGCGTGGCGGCTTCTTGAGCGGCCAGGCATGGGAGGAATGCGAGGAAGGTGAGCGATGAGAGACGCATGGACGGGAGTGGTGGCGGATTAGAGCTTGGGAAGCCTGTAGGTGCCTGTGCGGAGGGATTTTTCGACGTTTTTGGGGGTGATGGCGACGGGTTCGACCTCGTAGGCGGGCAGGGGCTTGAAGTTTTTGTCGGTGCGCAGCCGAAGGACGATCTGGAGGGCGAGATCGACGAGTGCGGGCTGAACGATGGTGGCATCGAGATCGCCTTGGCGGACCAGTTCGATTCCCTTTTTCTGTCCAGGGATGCCGTCGGTGCCGATGACGAAGATGTTTTCACGCTGACCGGCGTCGCTGGCCGCTTTGGCCGCACCGACGGCGAGGGCGTCGTTGTGGGCGAAGATGACATCGAACTGTTTTTGCAGTTGGAATGCCTCGGCGGTGCGCTGCGTGGCGTTTTCTGGCTTCCAGTCGGCAAAGGTATCGTGAACCTGAATGACGCCAGGCTGTGTGCTCAGCGCCTCGGTGAAGCCGGTGGCGAGGTCGTTCGTGGAAGTGCTGTCTTCGACGCCTCGGATTTGGATCACACGACCAGTCACCTCGGCACGGCCTTCTTCAGTGGCCTTGCGTTTGAGCGCTTCGAGAGTGGTCTCGCCAGCCAGACGACCGACACGGCGCTGGTCGCTGTAAACGATGCTGGCGCAGCCTTCGTTGAGCATGCGTTTGTCGAGTCCGATCACGATGATGCCTGCGGTGGTCGCCTCGACGATGAGGGCGGCTAGGGCAGGGGGATCAATCGGGCTGATAAAAATGGCGGCGGGTTTGGCGTCGATGGCCTGACGGAATTGCGCCGCCTGCTTTGCTGCCTCGCCTGCCGCCTCGTGGGTGGCAAGCTTGTAACCGGCCTGGCGGCTGATGAGCATGGTTAGGCCGTTGCGCTGAAACTCCTGGAGCGGGACGCGGGTGTCTGGCAGCAGCAGGATGATTTCAACACGTTCGTCCTTCGCGGCAAGGCCGGTGGCCTGGACGATTTCGGAGATGGGCGAGGACTCGCCTGGGGCGGAGGGGCTGGCCGGTGCTGGGGTGGCGGCTGTCTCTTGTTCTGGACCGGACGCAGGGCGGCAGGCGGCCATAGAAAGGGTGCCAATGAGGAAAACCAGGATTCGGTGGGTGAGGTGCATGGTTGAAATAGAATCAAGTTTAGCTCGGAAAGCAGCCTTCGCACAAGCCACGATGACGATGAAAAATGAGATGCAGGCTTTTGCTTGCAGAATAAACGGATTGCCACAGACTCCGCGCCTGTTTGCCCGGCCCCCTCCCTTTTTTCACATGAGTCACACACTAAACGACGGACGTTTTCCCGAATCCTCTGGATTCTGGACTCCCGCTCTTTCGAGATGCTGGCAAAGGGAGAGTCAAACGCGCTGGGAAGAGTCGATTTCGCTCTTGGCCGAGTATTTTCGCGACTTTCTGAGATTCCCTGCTTGATGCGGGGGGCGTTTTGCTGATAAAACAAAAAAATACCAAGAACAACCTTTCACACCTCATGAGATCATCAGCATTGACCTTTGCGTTTATTTTCATCGCCTCCGCGCTCAGTGCCCAGGCTCCAGCAGATGGTAAGGCACGCATCATTGTGGACATCAAGAAGGTGGACGTCAAAGAACAGCAGACCCCGATGTTTGGTGCTGGAAATGTGAACGAGAAACGCTGGCGCCCGAAAAACTGGATTGAGGTGGATGTGGAGTTTGACATCAAGCTGCCACCAGAGGCTGGCGGCAGGGAGGGAACTTTTCCCGCCATGCAGATGAACATCTATCTGCCATTGCAGCACATAGGCAAAGACGGTAAGCGAACAGTCCTGCAAGGAACGCTCGATCTGATCAACATTCCAGCGGACGGTGCCTGCCATGCTCTGGCCTATGTCTCGCCCGCCACCATGAAGCTAATCACGCAAAAGGCCAACATGACCGTCTCCACGGATGTTCAGGGCTGGGGAGCGGAAGTTGTCATCGACGCTGAGCGCAGGGCGCACAAAGCCAGCATCGGTAAAGATCCATGGTGGGAAAAAACCGATGGCTTCACTTTCATGAATGGAACGGTTTTGAGCAAAGCGCAGACACCCTTTGCCATTCTATGGGGTGACTATGATGTGCAGGTCAAACCCAAGTGAGATCCCAGGGTTCATTCGCTAAGCCTTCAACACAATCCAGCATGGCAGATTCCAATAGCATTACGGTCATCAATCTTGGCTCTCAGCGCGTGGGGGGCGCGGTGTTTTCTAAAACATCGGGCGGTGATCTCGTTTTAAAGCGGTATGATTTTGTGCAGTTGGACGGTGACCCGTCTGTTGACGTCAGCCGCCTGCCCCAGCTCAAAGTGGCTCTCAGTGAGCTTGTCGCGAGGCTCAAAATCAAAGGTCAAAAAGTTTTTTGCTCAGTTCCTGGGCATCCGGTTTTCAGCCGTTTTGTGAAATTGCCCCCCGTCCAAGGGGATAAGCTCGCGCAAATCGTCGAGTTTGAGGCGCGACAGAATGTGCCATGGCAGCTTGATGAAGTGTCATGGGATTACGAGGTGGTGGCCAAAAGCGACATCGGTGAGGTCGAGGTGATCCTGGCCGCCATGAAAGTGGAGCCACTCAATGAGATGCACTCGGAAGTGGTTTCCTGTGGTGTGAATGTGTCTGGAGTGGGTGTTGGCCCGCTGGCTCTCTACAACGCTTTCCGCTACAGTTACCCTGATGTCGATGAGCCTGCTCTCGTGATTGACTTGGGAGCAAGATCCACCAATCTGGTTTTCGTCGAAGGCGAGCGATTCTTCACGCGCAATCTACTTGTTGGCGG
>CAXNGR010000138.1:0-8063 GCA_964201265.1 Verrucomicrobiaceae bacterium | reverse complement strand
CGCGCCTGCTCGAAAAGAAGCAGCAGGAAGAAGCCGCCAAGTATTCCGCCAACCGCAAGAGCCTCATCGGCGGCGGCGGTCGCGAGGAAAAGATCCGCACCTATAACTACCCGCAGACCCGCGTCACCGACCACCGCATCGAGCTGACTCTCTACAACCTCGACCAGTTCGTCGAAGGCCGCATCACCGACATGCTCCAGGCCCTCCTCGCCAGCGACCTGAAGGAACGACTGGCTGAAGCGGGGCTGAATTGAACTGGAGCGCTCACAAGAACAGCTAGCGTTCAAGCGCTGGCACCCCTACCAGCGGGAGAGATCGTCCAAAAGGCAGGTAAGGTTGGAGTGACAGAAAGCAGCCAACCAAACACCGAGCTGGCAGAGGGACAGCCGCGCCTCATTCACCGTCTTGATTTCATTCGGGGACAGGAATCGGAGTGCAGATCTCAATCAGATTGCCGAAGAGATCTCGGACATAGGAAACCGTCTGTCCCCAAGGTTTCAAGGTCGGAGGAGTTGCCGGGAGAGCACCCGCAGACACTGCACGGTCATACGCGGCGGCAACATCATCAGTGCTGAAAGCTAGTTCAAACGCAGCGGGCCGGTGTTGGAGATCAGATGGAGTAACGCCACCTTGGATGTTGGAGTCAGCCAAGCTCAAGCTCGCAAAAGAAAGGGTAGTGCTGCCAGTCTGTAGCTCGGCGTAGTCTCCGCACTCATGCGCAAACCCTGAGACGAGTCCAAAGGCGGTTTCGTAAAACTTGATCGCTTGAGCGACGTCTGGGACATAAAGAATGGTGTATGCGAACTTCATCATAAAGGTGAGGCATTGTCTTTGGGCGAACGCTTTGGATCAGGCGACGGCGATCGGGAATGGAGCGGAGCGACATAGCTTGTCAAAGACAACCCGAAGGGCAGCGCCGGGGGGGCGCTGGCAACCGTCGATGACACGACAGATAGCCTTCGAGCCTCCTGCCTGCATCCGTTTTCGCCTTGGTTGCGGTGAGTGCTTTCACAGCTCGGAATCGAGTGTCTGAAGAGAATCCAGTATTTCCGCCTCTTCTGTCTTGTCACCAAATTCGCGAGCCAAAACCAAGGCATCAGCAAAGAGCTTCCGTTTCAAGTCGATGTCATCAACATAGTCAGCACGGGTGGCGATGATCGCGGGCTGGCGGCCAAAACCTCGCTCAAGAGCGTCAAGGACGTCGAACATCGCAGCCCTGTGAGATTCGACCAACACATCGTCGTCCATCATGGAAGCATTCGCAATGTCACAGGCCTTCTGATGAACTTCAGCCCATGCTTCCTCTGTGATTGCTTTCATGCTCGACAATGAACTCCTTGTTGGTTGGCCGAATGTTTTTTATCCACACTTAACTGTGGATGATTCAGATTCCCCCACAGTTTTTCTGATACCCATTCGGGCAAGCGAAGGCCGGACAGGCGTGAGGAGTGTCTGAGAATGAGAGGAGATGTCAAGATGATGCCATTCTTCTGCCCCCATTCTCCTGCCTATCCTGCCTTGGAATCTCAAGAGGGTGGCAGAACGGAACGAAGGGATCATTGGCAGGAGCATGCGGGCAGGAGAATGATCCCATTTTTTGCCACCCATGTTTTTGCCAGCCCAAACGACTGAGTCGGTCATGAAGAGGCCTGCGGACGAGGGCGTCCGCGCTCCGTGCGGCACCTGACGATAGGCAGGAGAATGAGGGCAGGAGAATCCTGACCTGGAAACTGAGACCCTCACCGCCTCAGCGCATTGATCAGCTCATCGAGCTTGTCCGCGATCTGCTGCATCTCACTGTGCGTCGGCGGATCGCTCACCGCCATCCCCAGCGTGCCCACCCCGTTGCTCGTGCTGCTGGTGGTGGCGATGGCATCCGCCAGTTGCTGGAACGAGACCTCTCCTGGCGCTCCAGGCATCCCAGGCATTCCAGGCTCGCCTTGAATCCCCTGCCCACCGTCGCCGCCATCCGCCCCTGCCGGAATGCCAAAGGTGAAGTGCAGCGTGCCGCCACTCACCGTCAGCGTCACCTCCGCCGGTTCCCCCGGCGTCAGCGTGTTCACACCGTCCACCGTGGCACTGCCGATGGATTGAATCGCGTCGATGAGGTCTTTGAGGCCGTTGAGCTGGCCGCGCATCTGCACCGCGTCGATCTCGGTGCCAGCTTGGGGGAGGGTGGGGTCGAACATGAGTTTGCAGTGGTTTGCAGTGGTTTGCGATTGTTGACGGTCGTTGGCCGTAGCAGCGGACGTGAGTCCGTCTCCGGGTTCGTCCTCGTCCTCGAAAGGGCGTGTGGAGTGTGGCGCGGAGCTTCTGGGTTCTATGGAGTGGCGACGAGTCGTCGCCTTGGCCTGTTCAAAGCCGACGACTCGTCGGCCCTCCATGAAACGAGCCGTAGCCAGCAAAGTTCCAGCA
Organism: Verrucomicrobiaceae bacterium; assembly: GCA_964201265.1. GTDB lineage: Bacteria > Verrucomicrobiota > Verrucomicrobiia > Verrucomicrobiales > Verrucomicrobiaceae > Prosthecobacter. Next base: position 5,648 of record CAXNGR010000138.1, on the reverse strand, counting down.
TCGAGGACGAGGAGGAGGACGAGTTCGAGGATGAATCGGAGTGTGGCGCGGAGCGCCTCCGGCGCTACGGACCCACCGTGACCTTCACCACATCGCACCAGGGGCCGTTGGGTTTCCCGGCGTCCCAGAAGCGGGCGCGGTACTCACGCACCTCGGCTTGGCCGGGGGCCAGCAGCGGGCGCTCGTCGAGGATGGGGCTTTCGTCGCTGGTGGTCAGCAGCAGCCATGCGCCGCCGTTCACGCGCACCTCGCTGTAAATGCCGGTGTGGCCGTCTTTGAAGAACTTCATCCGGGCGATCTCGGAGTTTGCACCCTGGATCACGCTGACCTTGATGCGCGGCGGCACGGGATCGCCGGGCGGCGGGGGTGGCGTCTCGCTGCCGACGATGCCCATGTCCAGGCCCATGGGCAGGGTGTAGGCGGGCTTGGCCTTCATCTCCTGCACCAGCAGGAAGGTGCGGTCCAGCGCGCCAGGCAGCACGGCGGTGATGCCGGCGGGCAGGGTGGGCGGCGTGGGCGCGGTGTAGGTGGGGAAGACAAAGGGATCGCTCCCGGTGCCGGAGGCCAGCAGATCGAGGGAGGCGGTGCCGGCCGGGCCGATCTCGTAGAGGTTGGTCTTCCAGTCGCCGTAGCCGTAGGCCAGGGTGAGGTTGTCGGCCACGCCATTGTTGATCTGCGCGGGGGTGAGGCCCAGGGTGGGGCCGTAGATTGGCAGCTTGGCCGCCAGGTTGGCGTGCCATTCGGGACGCTCGGCGACCCGGTTGGGGTAGAATTTCTCGCGTTTCATGGTTCGATGTTTGGTTGTTCGGTTTCGGTAAGGATCACCCTGCGGCGGAGCCGAGGGCGACCAAAGACTGCCGGAGGACCACGTCACGCCGCTGGACCACAGGGCCATGAGCGTGTCCTCCGCCAAGGGTTGGAACGACTTGCGATCTGGCCCTGCGGCCGTGAGAGGCGGTCAAACCTCTGAAAATCAGGTTCTTGCGTTGTGTGGGCTCCGTCAGCCATCGGGTGGATCGAATCAGCCCTTGGGTGGATTGAGCCAGCCGTAAGATTGATTGAGCCAGCCGTCGGGTGGATTGAATCAACCCTTGGGTTGATTGAGCCAGCCGTAGGATTGATTGAGCCAACCGTCGGGTTGATCGAATCAGCCCTTGGGTTGATTGAGCCAGCCGTAAGATTGATTGAGCCAACCGTCGGGTTGATTGAATCAACCCTTGGATTGATTGAGCCAGCCGTAGGATTGATTGAATCAACCCTTGGATGGATCGACTTGATCCTTGGGCAGAAGCGGGTGGCCGGGTGCATGGGCGGAGTGTTCCATGGACCGGAGGAATGAGAATCCCGGTTAACCGGGATCGGATTGGCGCGGAGCCTGCTCCCAAGGATAGCGCAGCCGCCAGTCCTTCTCGCCCGCGTGCTGGTGTTGCTCCCGGTGGCGGAATTTGCGCATCCAGCGGCGGGTCAGGCGCTCCAACTCATCGGGAAAGTAGCCCAGCACCAGGGCCACGCGGCTCTCGGTGTGCCAGCCCTCGGGATGCTTCAGCTCCAGGTAATCCCGCAGGGATTGATCCCCCACCGGGGCCTCCCGCGCCAGCCAGGCCACGTTGAGGTGGTGACGCTGGCAGACCAGCGCGCGCAGCACCCAGGCGATGCCCGCATGCAGCCGCTCCGTGTCGAGCCTGCGCCGCGGTGGCAAAGGCCGCCCTGCCCGGCTCACCGACCGGGATGAGGTGGATGAAGACGATTTCGCCTGCATGACACGGGTTGGGAAAAACGCTGCACAGAAAATCAGAAAACCGCCCGACTGAAAAGGCTAAACTACCAATCCTTCTTAGCCGCCGCCGCTCGTAATCACCACTAGGGTTCAAGCCAGATGCCTAAATCATTGATTTCGAGTCCCATTTGAGGTCGCAAGAGGCCCAGGAAAAAAATCACCGGCCACCGGTCAGAGAAAGCCCACCAGCAGCAGAGCCGCCTCGAACGCTACCACCAGCAGCGCCCCGGCGGGTTGTGAGCGCGCCCGAACTTTGAACTGGGAACCTTGAACTTGTAACCTGGAACTTGGAACCACCCATCATGTGCGGCCTCTGCGACGTGCCAAGCTCCTGAATAACTGAGGAGTTTGGGCTGGCAAAAAGAGGGGTGGCAAAAAATAAGCACCCTGAATTCATCTTTTTGACGTCCATTTTTTTGTTAGCCTGCCTGCCCCTTGGAGGTGACTCCCCGTCCCACCATCCAGCCGCCTTGAGTTCAGGTGCTCTGCGGCGTTCCAACCTTGTGCGCTGTGGCATTCAACGTCTTCCTCAAGACCCGAACCTTGAACTGGGAACCTTGAACTTGGAACAACACCGCATGGGTGGCCTCTGCGAGGTGCCAAGCTCCTGAATAACTGAGGAGTTTGGGCTGGCAAAAAGATGGGTGGCAAAAAATAAGCACCCTGAATTCATCTTTTTGACGCCCATTTTTTTGTCAGCCTGCCTGCCCCTTGGAGGTGACTCCCCGTCCCACCATCCAGCCGCCTTGAGTTCAGGTGCTCTGCGGCGTTCCAACCTTGTGCGCTGTGGCATTCAACGTCTTCCTCAAGACCCGAACCTTGAACTTGGAACCTGGAACTTGTAACAACACCGCATGTGTGGCCGCTACGCCTTCTCCGCCTCCGCCGTGCAGCAGCTCGCCCGTGCCTTCCGTGCGGAGCAGGTCGCCGCCCTGACGCCCCGCTTAAACCACGCCCCCACCCAGCCCGGCCCCGTGGCCTTGAGGCGGCAGGACCAGCCCGTCACCCTCGAAACGCTGCGCTGGGGCCTCGTCGTGCCCTGGACGGCGGCCCCGCTCATCAATGCCCAGTCAGAAACCGCCGCGCAGAAGTCCACCTTCCGCCACGCCCTGGAAAAGCAGCGTTGCCTCATCCCGGCGGATGCCTTCTACGAATGGCAGGACGACACCAAGCCCAAGCAGCCCTGGGAGTTCCGCCTCGCGGATGGGGAACCCCTCGTCTTCGCTGGCCTGTGGCACACCGGCACCCTGCCCGGCGGTGAACGTGTGGATGCCTACTGCATCCTCACCACCCAGGCCAATGACACCCTCCGCCGCTGCCACGACCGCATGCCCGTCATCCTGCGTCAGGACGCTTGGGAATCCTGGCTCTCCCCCGAGTTCCAAGTCTCCTCCTCTCCTCGTCTCCAAGCCTTCTTCCAGCCCTGGCCCGGCCCCATGCTTGCCCGCCCGGTGACGACGAAGATCAACAAAGCCGCTTACGACGGCCCGGTGGAGGAAGTGTCGTTGGATCGAAAAGCCCCCGCTCCGGCTCAAGACGACGAATTGCCCCTGTTTGAGGCGGACGCTTCTTGCCATTCCCCGTTCTAGCCGCTTTCATCGCGCCCCATGCCCGCCACGCCGCTTCAGCGCATCCTCACCGCCTACCGCGCCTCCTCCCAGACCGAGCGCGAAAAGGGCAGCTACTTCGAGGAACTCATCCGCACCTACTTCCGCTTTGAGGCCAGCTATGCGGACCTCTATTCCGAAGTCTGGCTCTTCGCCGATTGGGCCAAGGAAATCGGCACGCCCGAGTTCGGCATCACGGCGAAGGACACCGGCATCGACCTCGTCGCCAAGACTCGCGGCACGGAGGAATACCACGCCATCCAGTGCAAATGCTACGACGAGCACCACCGCATCATGCGGCGGGACATCGACAGCTTCTTCACAGCGTCCGGCCGCAAGCCCTTCACCCAGCGCATCATCGTCACCACCACGAACGACTGGAGCGAGCACGCCGAGGACGCCCTGCTCAAGCAGCAGCCACCCGTCTATAAGATCGACCTCCTCGACTTGGAGAACTCCCAGATCGATTGGGCCAAATACCAGCCCAGCAAGCCCCCGGCGCTCAAGCCAAAGTACGACATCAACGCAGATCGCTCCAAGCACCAAAAAAGTGCCCTGACCAAAGTCGGCCTCGGCTTCCAGAATGCCGACCGTAGCAAGCTCATCATGGCCTGCTGATTGACCTCTCTATACTCCTCAACGAAATACAGCCTATGAAAGACATCCCGCTCAAGGCTCAGCCTGATCACCTCACTGGCTACATGAAGGCCAGAAATCCAGTGGCTGCTGTCAGTGAACTGGTATGGAATTCACTTGATGCCGACGCCAGTTCGGTAGCGGTGACACTCAACCGCAATGGACTCGATTCGCTGACTGGAATTGTGGTTGCCGACGATGGGGATGGCATACCTCACGAAGAAGCAGAATTGGCCTTCGGAAACCTCGGAGGATCATGGAAGAAGACGAAAGGCAGGACAAAACAAAACCGAACGATGCATGGGCGGCACGGGCGAGGCCGGTTTCGTGCCTTTGCTTTGGGCAGCCGTGTTGAGTGGCGAACTGCCTATGCTCACGATGGCGGGTTTCTAACATACTCGGTAGTTGGCAGCAGAATTGGGCCTTCGGTTTTTCGAGCCGACGATGAACCGCACAAAAATGCCGTATCATCAAAAGGGACGACAGTCACTGTGTCAGGCATCGAAGGCGATTTTCGCTCACTGGACAAAGATAGGGCCGTCCCGTCCCTGACCGAGGAACTCGCAATCTATCTGTCTGAATATCCTGGAATAAAGGTAAGCTATGAAGGTGAGACAATAACTCCTTCAACGGTGATCCGAGTAAAACGTGATCTTGGAATTGAAGGGGTAATAGTCGCAGACGGCAAGAAGGTGGATGCCACGCTAACCGTGGTCGAATGGACATTCGAACCTGAAAAACGAAGGCTCTATCTCTGTGACCCTCGCGGAGTGGCACTCGCTGAGGTGCAGCCTGGAATCCAGGCTCCGGGATTTCGATTTACCGCCTATCTCAAATGCGAATATCTCAATGAACTCGCCACAGGCTCAGATCATCAGTTAGAGCTTGGTGAATTGCATCCAGGCGTGAAGGCTCTGATTGATGCCACCAAGGATCGGCTAAGAGACTATTTCCGGGAGCGGGCCGCTGAAGAAGGTGCTGTGATGGTCAAGCAGTGGAAGGACGAGAAGATTTACCCCTATGAGGGAGAAGCTGTGAATCCACTCGAAAGTGTCGAGCGCCAGGTCTTTGACGTTTGTGCTGTAAACGTGAATGCACACCTCAAGGACTTCGAAAACGGAAATACTGAGAACAAGAGGTTTACTTTCACGCTGCTGCGTCAGGCTATCAGCGAAAACCCCGAATCACTTCAACGCATTATCCAAGAGGCGTTAAAGCTGCCAAAGGAAGCACAGGATGATCTGGCAGCCTTGCTTCAAAAGACCTCTCTAACAGCAATCATTGAGGCTGCGAAGGAAGTTACTGACCGACTGAACTTCATTCAAGGCTTCAGGGATTTAGTATTTGGTGAAGATAAAAAACGATTCAAGGAACGAAGCCAGTTGCACCGGATGTTAGTCGGTAAGACATGGTTATTTGGGGAGCAATACCATTTAACTGTCGATGATGAAGGTCTAACTGCTGCGCTTCAGCGGCATCTCAAGATACTTGGCCGGGAAGAACTAGCCCCTGACCCGCCGGTGACCAACGTCGATGGTTCCAAGGGAATTCTCGACCTAATGCTCTCTCGTCGAATCGAGCATATTCCGGGCAGGGATGTAGAGCACCTTGTGGTCGAACTGAAACGG
>CAXNGR010000137.1:0-8072 GCA_964201265.1 Verrucomicrobiaceae bacterium | reverse complement strand
ATGTCGTGGCTAGTTTCGCGGGCGTCATTGCATCAACAAACCCAAGCGTATTCGTGAATTTCCCAGCAATCTCTGGCACAATTGGTCCAAGGCGGCGAAACTTGCCTTTGATTTCCTCAATCTTCTGTCCCCTGTCGCTCCACCCTTTGGTCCAATCCACGCAATGAGGCTTCCAGTTCAGCCGAGTCTTGTTCGGGGGAGTGAAGGGCGACCAAGCACTACCGCTCGCCTTGGGTTTGAACACATACTCCGCAGAAGGAGTGAGGTGGACACCAATCCAATCAGCCTGCTCGTGCCAAGATGCCGCTTCATCAATCGCTTTGCCGACGAAAATGCTTTCGCCTAGCTCGAAGTCCCCAAATGCCGTTGCCCCTCGCACAGGAATTTCGGAATCAATCGATTCGGGAATGAGCCACTGGCAGAGTTCCCCGTGGATTTCAATGGCGGCAGCTATCTCCGCCTCTGTGCAATAGGTGAAAATTGCGATAGTATCGGAGATGCTCTTGATCTCGACGCCAGCGATGATTCGACCACGAGCGCTCGTCCCGGCTCGCGTCTTAACACCATCAATTAGTCGAGTCAGGCTGCCTATGGCATCGCGCTTCCGATCATAGACACCCTTCCAGCCAAGGACGTCGAGAAAAGTCACGACACCCGATTGTTTCTCTTTGATCTGCGGGGGCTCTTTCATCAATAGCCCTCCCATACGCCATCGGCAGGCGCACTTTTTTCTGTCTCAGTCACCCAGTCAGCGAGTGTTTGCAGGGCGTGCTGAACGTCGTTGTATGATAAGCCGTGAACCTTGGCTTGTTCCCAAAGCCATTCGAGACGCCAGTCGAGCTTTGAAGGGTAGGCGATAAGATCCTGATCGAATATCTGGAAAAGAAATGGATGCCCGCCCGCGTCACACGGTCCGCCTATGGACATGTGGCGAATGTCCCACCCATCTTCAGTTCGAGTAATGTAATAAGTCTCATCGTGCTTCCACCGCCGCGAATAGACAATGAACTTGAACTCCTTCCCGAGTGTTTCATCGACCGGGTCGTCGTTTGCGTGCTCGTCAGCGATGAACTTCAACAAGTCCTCCAGTGGGTGGAAGTGCATGTAAAAATCCGCATGGTCTGCTGGCAATTCGCGGTTCCTTACCATGTATCCATGGTGTCGCGGTTCGAGTCCGCGCTGCTTCAACGCCATGTGAAGTTCATGCGCTTTCGTTCCGGCTTCCATGATCCATTTCTGGACATCATCGCCAATGCGGGTGCTGCCAAATGCCTGTCGGCATTTCTGAACGCGGTCGTCTATCTCCTTGCGGAGTGCTTCTTCGTCGGGTTGGAGTTGAATGCTCATGTTTCGGATTCCTCAGTTTCAATTTCTTCTGGTGTCTCGTTCTGCGCTTCCTCAGCGGGGGGCTCGGGCAGTTTGGCGGCGGCTTCGCGCACGTCTAGCTTGACCGTTTGTGGGGGCGAATGTTTTCGGTTCGGGTCGTATGAGCGGTTCTCTTTCGTTCATGTATAGCGGTGACATTGACGCACATCTCCGGCGCTGTCTCCACTTTTACCAACCTGGAGGAGCGCACAGTGCCTCCTGCACCGCCAAACGCCTCCCGTTTGGTCCTGCCGACGTGTCGGCGGGGCTAAACGGCTCTCATCCGCGAGAGCCGAGGCGTCGGCAGGGCTGGACGGCTCTCGTTTGAGGCAGCCGAGGTGTCGGCAGGGCTGGACGCCGCCCGTTTGAAGCTGCCGAGACCCCGGCAGGGCTGGACGGCTCTCGTTTGGGGCTGCCGAGGCTCCGGCAGGCTCAAACGGGTCTCATCGGTGATAGCCGAGGCGTCGGCAGGGGCAGACGAGGCCCGTTTGATGCTGCCTTTTGGGCTGTTCCCCCCGCCATCACTCTTGGGGAATCCGAGTCCAGAATGATCTCCCGCAGATTCAGAGAGGCCCGCAGATTCCTTTTTCAGTCAATCTGTGGGCCTGCCTGAGCCGATTCTTCGAGACAGACGAAGTCAATCTGTGGGAAATCCCAAACCATCGTCCTCCCGGCGAAATCAGCCAAGCCCATCTCAAGCGTGGCCGACCATCCGGAGGCCAAACGCATGATGGCTGACGTGAAGCGCGGGCACATCCAAGCACTCATCTTTTCCAAACTTGCCCGCCTGACCCGCAATGCGAAGGAACTGATGGAGTTCAGCGAGTTCTTCCAGACCCACCAGGCCGATCTCGTGTCGCTCAGTGAGAGCATCGACACGAGTTCACCCGCCGGGCGGCTGTTTTTCAATCTGGTCGGCTGCATGGCCCAGTGGGAGCGAGAAGAGATCACCGACCGCATCAAAAGTTCGGTTCTCGTCCGGGCCAAAATGGGTAAGCCCCTCAGCGGCAAAGCCCCCTACGGCTACATGTGGAAGGATAAAAAGCTCGCGGTGAACCCGGACGAAGCGCCCGTGCGCAGGCTGATCTATGAGCTTTTCGACGAGCACAAGCGCATCAAAACCGTCGCCCGGATGCTCAATCAGCGCGGCTACCGCACCCGGAACAACAAGAAGTGGTCGGACACGGCGGTGCGCTTCCAGCTTCGTGATCCCACGCCCAAAGGCATCCATCGCCGCAATTACAGCACCAACATTGGCGGCAAGAAGCTCGTCAACAAACCTGAGAGCGAACACATTTTCAATGAGGTCGAGGCCATCGTCTCTGCCGAGCTATGGGAACGGTGCAACGCCTGCCTGGACGCCCGCTACATGAAGCGCGAGCGCCGTCCAAGCAAGATGCCCGCTCATATCTTCAGCGGCTTCGTCGCCTGCCACTGCGGGGCCAAGATGTATGTGCCCATGCGCACGCCGAAATACACCTGTCAAAAGTGCCGCAACAGCATCTCGTGCCAGGACTTGGACGAGATTTTCATGGAAGAGGTCAAAGGCTACCTCGTCAAGCCGGACAACATCCAGGCCTACCTCAAAAAGGCCGGAACCGCCCTCTCTGAAAAGCAGTCGCTCCACGAACAGCGGCGGAAGGAGTCCGAAAAACTCACCCAGGACACCGAGCGCATGCTTCGGCTCTATCTCGATGGCAACATCGGCGCGGAGGACTTCAAGAAGTTCAACCAGCCGCTCAGCGACCAGCGGTCGCAGCTCGATGAAGAACTGGCTCGCCTCCAGGCCGAGATCGACGTTCTCAAAATCGACAACCTCTCAAGTGAACAGATAGTCTCCGAGGCCATCGACCTGCATGCCCGCTGGCCTGAGATGAGCCTGGAAGAAAAACGCCGCGTCGCCGAACTGATGGTGCGCAGCATCATCGTGGGCGACGGCGAGATCGAATTCAACCTCGTGCAGCTTCCCAGCTATCAAGAATTCACAAATTGGCAAAATACGTATCCTCGTGCGAATACGGCGGCGCACAACAGCACAGGAAGCGCAGCGTCTGTGACGCGGTGATTTGATGCCACGCACCGGGTGGAATGAGAATCGCATCGCCGGGAGTGACTTGGCGAGTTTCGCCGTCGATTTCCATGGTCCCCTGCCCTTCGAGGATGAAGTAAAACTCTTCGCTGAGCTTGTGGTAGTGGCGCTCGGTGGGTTTCCCGACGGGAACAGTGGCTTCAGCGAGGCTTTGATTTGCCACCGGCGCGTTCGTGCGGTCGAGGATGCTGCGGATCGTGCTGCCGTCCTTGGTGCTGAAGGGAGTTTGTGCGGAAAGCGGGTTGATGGTCATGCTCGGACTGTGTTACTGCTGTGGCACATGATGGCGAACGGATTTCCTCTCAAAAACTGCCGTGCGGTGATCACGGGGGCCTCATCAGGCCTCGGGGCGGAATTTGCCCGACAACTCGCCCCCCAAGCTGAGTCGCTCGTGCTGGTGGCACGACGAGCTGACGCGCTCGAAGCGGTGAAAAACGAACTATCAGGCTTCCCTGCCGAAATTTTCTGCTGCGTGGCCGATCTGGCGACGGACGCAGGGCGAAGCTCGTTGCTCGCCTTTCTCGATGGGCATGATCTGAAGCCTAACCTGCTCATCAACAACGCGGGCATGGGCGATTATGGCAGCTTCACGAGTTCGACGACGGAAAAGACCCGGACACTGATCGAGCTGAACATCACGGCGCTCACGATGCTCACGCATGCCCTGCTGCCGAGGATGGAACGACCGGGCGGCGTGTTAAACGTCAGTTCGCTGGCTTCCACCTTGCCAATGCCGGATCTGGCGGTTTACGCGGCTTCAAAAGCCTATGTGACGAGTTTTTCCGAGGCGCTGGCGGTGGAACAGGCCCCACAAAACATCACCGTGACCTGCGTGTGCCCGGGGCCGACGCCGACAAACTTCAGCAAAACTGCGAAGCGTGAGGACGGCACGGACACCAATCGTGAAGGACAAGGACTTCTGCGCATCCCACCGCAGCGAGTGGTGGCGGTGGCACTGGCGGCTTTGCAGCGAGGCCGCCCCTGTGTCTTTCCAGGCGCGGGAGTCGCCATCGCCGCCCGCATTTTCCGAGTGATGCCACGCGCCCTGATGCGTGCGCTGCTACGCTGGCGGCATGGCAAGGAATGATCATTGCGCAAAGGCGGCAGCGGGATTTAGAGTCAGGCCGTGCGCTGCCCTGCCTGCCGAACTCCTGCGATTGAAACCGATGCTGCCTGCCGGCAGTGCGGCTTTTCGCTGGAGGCAGCGGACCGTGCTTTTGGCATCGCACCGATGCTGGAGAGACCGATCAGCGACAGCTTGGAGGTGCTCGGCTCTTTCGCGCGCAAAAAGGTCGCGAGGGTGATCGCGGATCTGGAGCGGCGTTTCCCGCAAGTGGCAGTCGCTGTGGTGCTGACTGAGGTGCCACAGCAAGCACCACTGGCGGCATATGCGTTTTGGATCTTCAACCGCAGCCAGCTTGCCAGCGCGGTGGAAAAAGGAGGAGCCAATCATCTGGTGCTGCTGCTGATCGACACGCAAACCGAGCGGGCGATCACGATGGTGGGCTACGGGCTGGAACCCTTCGTCCAAGAGACGCATCTTCAAAGTTGCCTCCAGGCCGCTGCGCATCCGCTGCAGCGTGGACATCTCGGCCAGGCCATTGAAGCCTTCACACGCGAGTTAGACCGCCAACTGGGCGAACTATGCCGCTTGATCCCCAAACAGTTCGGCCTAGTGGACGAGGCACAGTGGGTGGACGCGACGCAGGAAGGTGAAAGCGTCATGACAACGCACGAAAGTTTGTATTGAGCACGACCATGATGAACCGACGCCAATTTCTCCAACTGGGCCTACTGACAAGCGCCGCATCCACGCTCTCCGCCGCTGAGTTTCTTCCGCAAAGCGTGACATTTCTTGGCGGCGGGAAATTTCAGCAGATCGTGGCAAAAGCCGTCGCGGAAAACTGGGCTGCCTTACCAATAGGCATGCGAGTGGCGCAGTTTGGACAGGCGCTACTGGGGACGAAGTATGTGGCCTGGACGCTGGAGATCGATGACCGCATTGAGTCGCCTTCCGCGAATTTCAACGGGTTGGACTGCTGGACGTTTTTTGAGATCGCTCTGGGGTTGGCAAGAATGGTCGGCAAACGCCAGCGCGGCTACCTGCCATCCGATCTACTGCGGCAGATCGAGTGGACGCGCTATCGAGGCGGTGTGTGCCGGGGCCATTATCTCGACCGGATTCATTATTTGGACGAATGGTTCACGGACAATGCCGCGCGGGGCAATATCCGCCCAGTGACCCGTGAGGTCGGCCCCGTGGTGAGGCTGACGGGGCGTGCCAACGATGAAATGTCGCTGAACCCGAAACTCTACCGCTACCTGCGGACCAATCCGGCGCTGGTCCCAGCCATGCGGCAGATTGAGGCAGGGTTAGAGCGCGTGCCGTTTGATTATATCCCTAAGCAACAGATCGCAGCCTGTGAACCACGCATTCAAAGCGGCGACATCATCGGCATCGTGACGCATCGGGCGCATGTGTTCTGCTCGCACGTCGGCCTAGCTTTGCGAACCCAGGATGGCGTATGCCACTTCATGCATGCCTCGCTCACGCACAAGAAAGTCGTCGTGGACAGATCCATTCATGACTACCTAGCTGGCATCAAAAGCCATGCGGGCATCGTTGTGGCGCGCCCGGTATGAAGCGAGCGCGACCAACCGGTGATTACTTGTCGAAGAAGGAACTTTCCTCACGGTCTCCGACCTTCAGATAGCGGTAATAGACCTCCAATTGAAGCGTGCAGAGGGTCTGGCGGTAGATGTCGTCGGCAGCATCGCCAGCAGGCCAGTTCGGGCGACCGCGTTTGAACATGCCGTCAGCCTGCTGGGCTGCAAGGATTTGGGGAAGGAACTGCTGGTTGTAGAACTTCCAGTCGTCCCCGCCCTGCTGGAAGAAGGCCTGGGTGTAGTAGTACCAGCAGTAGAGGTTGCAGTTCTTGTTCCAGTCAAGCGGCTCAGCGGTGAGGAAATCAGTGAGGAATTTCATGCCTTTCTTGATGGCGGCGGTCTTCCCTTTGGCCATGGTTTGCAGGCCGAGGATCCCGACGCCGGAGAGGCTCCACTGGTTGTAGTGCGCGTCACGGTTTGCACCGCCAAAACCGCCATCCTTCGTCTGCATGGTTTCCAGATAATCAGTCATCTTGCCGATAGCGGCATGAAGCCCTTCGATCTTGAGGCTGGTGTTCTTGGCAGCCTTGAGCGCCTGGAACTGCCAGCCTACGACGGAGAGGTCAGCCCCAGCCGACTTGTTGTAAACGATCTGCTCCTTACCACCGTACGCCCAGGCACCTTTCGGTGTCTGGTTGTCGATGATGACTTTGACGCCTTTTTCAAAGGCTTCACGCATGCCGGGAAGGCTCTTGCTGCCGAGACGGGCCAGGGTGTACATCTCGCCAAGCGCGTAGGTGGCAATGCCGTGCTCATAAGTGCCGGAGCCACCTTTGCCACCATTGGCCTCGCCCTGCCAGTTGTCTGAAAAGATGCCGTGGGGGTTCTTTTTGCTCACTTCAATGAGGTACATGATGCCCTTCATCACGTTGTCGCCGTAGAACGGGGATTCCGGCGTCTCGCAGCGGCCCAGGTAGCACAGCAACGCCAAGCCGGTCATCGCGGCCTTGTTGCTACGGCCCCAGGAGCCATCGGCGTTCTGCTTGCCCTTCAGCCACTCCAATGATGCGCTCACTGCCGCCTCACACTCTGGACTGCCGCCGTTCTGCCTCAGCTTCTCCAAACGCTCCTGCGTCGAGCAGCGGCTCCGCATCGACGGCGGCAGCGTCACAAAGCCTGCCGCTCCACCCATGCCCATCCCTTTGCCAAAGCCTCCTCCGGCTCCGCCCGTGCCAAAGCCTCCACTCGCTCCCAAAGCTCCACCACCCAGCATCGCGCTCACGTCTGGCATGTCCAACGCGTCTGGCGGCGCTTCCGGCAGCGTGATCGACGAGTTCATGCTCGTGCTCACCAGCTTCTTCATCGGCATCGTCTTGTTGATCGAGCTGCGCTTCTTCTGCTGCACCTTGTGCTGCAAGTCAGAACTGGCCTTCGCCCCCTGCGCCGTGCCGCCACCCGGCAGGAAATCGACCTGCTTGTCCATCACCCCGGTGCTGAACACGATGAACAAGGCCAGCACGCCCAGTCCGGCGTGAATGAGAATGCTCATGAGCAGGGCGCTGCCACCCGCCTTGCGCCACATCTGCACGAACTTGTTGGGCGGCCGCCCCACCTCAATGTGCGTCAGGGCCGGAGGGTGAAAGATCTCCCCTTCAAGATGCGGCGTAACGGCTTCGGCCACAGCCACGGCACCGTCGGTGGGAGCGGCAGGGGCCATCGCCATCGGTGTGCTCGGCGCTGGCATGGCAGGGGCCACGCCGCTAGGAATGGGCACCGAAGGAGCCACCGCCGCCGGAGGGGGCATGGCAGGCATCGGTGCGCTGACAGGCTGGGGCTGCGGAGTCGCGGGGGCCACTGCGCCGGTCGTCGGAGCTGGAGGCGGCATGACCGCAGGCATCGGCATCGTAGGCATCATGCCACTGGGCATGGGATAGCCCTGCGGGTAACCTTGGGGCGGATACCCCTGGGGCATGGGATAGCCCTGCGGGTAACCCGGCATCTGCGGCGGGTA
>CAXNGR010000136.1:0-8076 GCA_964201265.1 Verrucomicrobiaceae bacterium | reverse complement strand
TTCATGGCGACCGGTGCCTCGACACAATCACAACTGAGCCGTGGCTACCTGCGTCATTGCGCCAAATGGCTGCTCAATGAAGACCGAACCCGTGAGCTGGCGCTGCCCTAACCCCTGTTTCTGATGTTTGCGCGCCTGCTTGCCTCCCCCACTGCCGCGCATGTGCTGCCGCTGGTGCTGTTCACGCTGCTAAACGCCGTCCCCGGCTTCTTCCGCATCGAAAACTCCGAACTGCCCTGGCATGTGCGTGCGCCGGAGCACTGGGTCTATCCGCTGCAAACCGTGCTCTGCGCCGTGGTGCTCGTGATGTTTCGCAAACACTACACGCTGGCTCCATGGCGCGGTTTGGGCCTCGCTTTCGTGCTTGGCGTCGTCGGCATCGCCTTTTGGGTCGCTCCGGCTCTAGTGCGCGAGGCTTTGATTCAAGGCGGACATGAACCGGCGAAATGGTGGGAGTGGCTGGGACTCGCTGAACGCACGGAAGGCTTCGATCCAATGATCGCGCAGGATTCGCCGCTGTGGTTCAGCGTGGTCGTGGGTTTTCGCTTCGCACGCATGGTGCTGGTGGTGCCGCTGATCGAGGAATTGTTCTGGCGCAGCTTTTTGATGCGCTTTCTGCTCACCGAAGACGGTCGCTTTGAAAAAATCGCCTTCGGCACGCATACCTGGAAGGTGTTTTGGATCGTCACGGCGGCGGTGATGCTGATTCACAACACGGAGGACTACCTCGGTGCCTTCGTCTGGGGAGCGCTGATGTATTTTGTGGCCGTCAGGACGAAAAGCCTCGGCGCTTGCGTGTTCATGCACGCCGTCGGCAATCTGGCGCTCGGGCTTTACGTCATGAAGACGCAGCAGTGGGGCTTCTGGTGATCAGGCGGCACTGCCACCGCTGCTCTTGATTTGCGCTTCCAGCTCCTTCACACGCGCCTGCAACTGTGGCAGTCGATTGATGCTGGCTAGGCGGCGTTTTTCATCGGACGCCGGAATGGCCGGGAAGCCAAGATAGGTCTGCCCACCGGGCAGATCCCGCGTCACACCACAACGAGCGGCCAAGGTGGCCTGTGGGCCAACGGTGACATGTCCGGCGATTCCGACCTGTGCTGCGATCACCACATAATCCCCCACAATCGCGCTGCCCGCGATGGCAGTGCCAGCGACGATGATGCAATGCTTGCCGATGACCACGTTGTGGCCGATTTGCACGAGGTTGTCGATCTTCGTGCCCTCGCCGATCCAGGTGCGGCCAAAACGTGCGCGGTCCACCGTGGTGCCCGCGCCGATCTCCACCTCGTTGTCGATTTGGACGATACCGGCCTGCCGCACTTTGCGATGCCGCCCCTGGCTGAACTCGTAGCCAAATCCATCTCCGCCGATGACCACGCTGGAGTGCAGAATGACTCCGCTGCCGAGAATGCATTCCGCATGCACGCTCGAGTTGGCAAACAGTTTGGACCCGCTGCCGATCCGCGCATTGCGTCCGACAAAACAACCCGCGCCGATCTCAACTCCATCCGCCAACTCAACGCCGGCTTCGATCACCGCGTTCGGGCCGACTGAGACCTTCGCCGCATCAAATTTGACCGATCCTGCGACGACGGCCGAAGGATGAACACCCGCCTCGAACGGCGCAGGCTGAAAGCCGTAAGTCTCCACGATGAGTTCAAAAGAGCGTGAAGGGTCTGCCACTGCGATGTAGGCCGCTTGCGGCGGGAGGTCCATGAAATCCGCAGGCACCAGCACCGCACTGGCTTTTGTTTTCAGCAGGCGCTCATTGTAGCGGGTGTCATGAAAGAAGCTCAAATCGCCTGGAACCGCCTCCTTGAGCGAAGCAAAGCCGGTGATCTCCAGCGTAGGATCACCGTTTTTGAGTGTGCCTCCGACGAGGGTGGCGAGTTCTGTGAGAGCGATTTTCATGAATCGCAAGCTCTCACGCTTTCAAGGCTGTCGCCATGCCTAATTGGAGTCGCCTGACATTTGTCTCGCCCCCTTCAGCCTTGAAGGGTTTCCACCCGCATCCAGCTTGGCTCACCACGCACGCATTCGAGCTCACAGATGGCCGCGAGCGCTGATTTCATGTCACCCAGGCGGGCATCGTGGATCATGAGCACCAGCGAGGTCTCGCCACTGGTGTCCTCGAGATCTTCCGGCTGGATCATGGACGAAATGCCGATGCCACGCTGTCCAAGGACCGTGGCGACCTGCGCCAACACGCCAGGCACATCATCCACGGTCAAACGCAGGTAATAATGCGAAACCGTGTCATCGACCGGCTTGGATTTGCCGTACAAACCATGCGGCACGAAGCCGCTGTGACGGGCACCATACATCAGCACGGCGGCGGCTTCGCAAAGATCGCTGATCACGCTGCTGCTGGTCGGATCTTGCCCAGCGCCACGGCCGTAAAAGAGCGTCTCACCCACGACATCACCATTGACCAGCACGGCGTTGAACGCGCCGCTCACATTGGCCAGCACATGCGAGAGCGGCACTAGCGTGGGCTGCGTGCGCACCTCGACGAGGCCGTTTTCATCCGCGCGGATCACTGAAAGCAGCTTGATCGTGTAACCGAGGCGAGAGGCGAATTTGAAATCCGTGATGCTGACGCGGTCCACGCCCTCGACATGCACCTTGTCCTGCGGAATCCAGAAACCGTAGCTCAAAGAGGCGAGAATGATCGCCTTGTGCGCCGCATCCCAGCCGCTGACATCCAGCGTGGGGTCGGCCTCGGCATAGCCTTTTTCCTGTGCCTCGCCCAAAGCGTCTGTGTAGCTCAGCCCGGCCTGGGACATGCGGGTGAGGATGTAGTTGCAGGTGCCATTGATGATACCGTGGATGGAGCGGATGTGATTCCCCACTAGGCCCTCCTGCAGCACCTGAATGATCGGAATGCCACCCGCCACCGCCGCCTCGAAGTAAATCGGCACGCCGCACTCCTCAGCCAGCGCGAACAATTCCTTCCCACGCTCGGCCAACAACGCCTTGTTGCCCGTGACGACGATTTTTTTTGCCCGCAGGGCCGCCGCGACCATCTCGTAGGCCGTCGTCGTGCCGCCGATCAGTTCGACGATCACTGGGAGGGTCTGATCATTGACCAACTGTCGCCAGTCCGTGGTCAAAAGCTCATTTGGCACCTCGACGTCTCGCGGGCGGGCCAAATCACGGACCGCCACCCGGGTGATGCGGAGTTCAGCCCCGGTGCGCTGGCTGATCAGAGCACGGTTCTTTTCGAGATTCTTGAACACACCCGCCCCCACATTGCCTAAACCGGCCAAGCCTATGTTGATGACACGCGGAGAACTGACGTTGGACATGATGGATGAAGTTCCGGATTTGGAGGGGCGTAGTCATGGCGGAGGCCCAGCGCTCCCGCAAGCAGGAAGGCACCCTTTGAACACACGAGTCGCACGCTTAGGCAAGCCCCTCCGAACGACTGAAAATGAACCTTTTAAGGCGAAAGCGTCGAAAAATAAGCCTTGTCACACACCCCATGAATTGAATAAAGATTTAGTTAATTCGATGTCTTTCCGCCCTGTCTTCTACTGGCTCACTTGTAGCGCTTTCGCCGTCATGGCTGTGGGTGCCACGGAGCCTGGGCTGGTTGAGGCCGATGTGTTCCGTTTTTCCGGCGACTCTACCTCGGTGCAGCCAGTACCAGAACCAAGCCGCGCCTTGCTGCTGTTCGCGGGCATCATGGCCATGTCATTCACCTACCGCAAAGCGTGGCTGAGTTGGAAGCGCGAGGTCTGAGGCCGGGTCGCTGATTTTGGCGAGGCTTTTTTCATCGACGCTCGCACGGGGCATCGTTAGCCTCAGAGCATGAAAGCGCTCACAGCTCTGTTTTTCCTTTCCGCTGGCCTCCTGCATGCCGCAGACGCCTCCTACCCAAAACACGCCATCGCCACCGTGCATCCTCTGGCCACGCAGGCGGGGATGGACGCCTTCGCGAAAGGCGGCAACGCCATCGACGCGGCCATCGCGGCCGGTTTGACGCTCGGTGTCGTCGATGGGCACAACTCAGGCATCGGTGGCGGCTGTTTCTTCGTCATCCACGCCGCTGACGGCACCGTCACCTGCATCGACGGCCGCGAAATGGCCCCTGCCAAGGCTTCTCGGAACATGTATGTCATCAACAGCAAGCTCGACGACGAGGCCAGCAAGACAGGAGCACTCGCCTCCGGCGTCCCCGGCTACCTCAAAGCCTGCGCCGCAGCCCAAACAAAGCACGGCAAGCTCAAACTCGCCGATGTCCTGCTCCCTGCTGCCGACATTGCCGAAAAAGGCTTCCCCATCGACGAGGTCTATGCCCGCAAGCTCTCCGCCACCGCCGCCAAACTGGCTAAATTCCCCGCCTCGGCAGCCATTTTCCTCAAAGACGGCAAGCCTCTCGAAAAAGGCCAGAACCTCGTCCAAACCGACCTCGCGGGCACTTATCGCGCCGTGGCCGAAAAAGGCATCGCTTGGTTCTACGAAGGCGAATTAGCCGCTAAAACCGAGGAATGGATGAAAACGAACGGCGGCATCACCACCGCCGCCGATTACGCAAATTACAAGGCACCCGAGCGCGAGGCGATCCGCTCCAAATATCGCGGCTACGACCTCATCACCATGCCGCCGCCCAGTTCCGGCGGCGTCCACGTCGCGCAGATCCTCAACATCATCGAGCACTTCCCTATCCGCCATTTCCGCGCCAGCAGCCGCATCCACGTCATCACCGAGGCCATGAAACTCGCCTTCGCCGACCGCGCGCATTGGCTCGGCGATCCCGATTTTGCCAAAGTGCCCCGTGGCCTAGTTTCACCTGAATACGCCGCCGAACTCGCCAAGAAGATCAATCTCGATCACGCCACCGAAGTCCCTGGCCACAACATGCCGCCACATTGGGAGGGCGATGTCTTCGGCAAACACACCACCTTCCTCTGCACTGCCGATGCCGAGGGCAACTGGGTGGCGCTCAATCAAACCATCAACACCGCCTTCGGCAGTAAAGTCGTCATTCCTGGCACTGGCGTCCTGCTCAATGACGAAATGGACGACTTCGCCGTGCAGCCCGGCATTCCCAACGCCTTCAAACTCATCGGAGCCGAGGCCAACGCCATCGCCCCCGGCAAACGCCCGCTTTCCAGCATGAGTCCGACGATTGTGCTCAAGGATGGCAAGCCGGTCATCGTCACCGGTGCCGCCGGTGGTCCCACGATCATCACCCAGGCGTTGCTGCTTCTCACTCACATCATCGATGACGGCATGCTTCCCGAAGCCGCGCTCGCCGAACCCCGCTTCCATCACCAATGGAACCCGACCGAGCTGAAAATCGAACAAGCCTTCGGCGAAGCCACGCTCAACCGCGTGAAAACCATCGGCCACACCCTCGCTGAAACCACGTCCTTCGGGGCCTGCCAGGCCATCTTCTTCGATCAGGAGAAGAAACTGTTCTTCCCAGCGCATGATCCCCGCGTGCCCGGCAAGGCGGACGGCGAATGATCGCCCAGTTGCGTTTTCCACTGTGAAAGTTATCCTCAGGCCATGTCCTTCGACCCTGCTCAAATTCAGCTTCCTCCTCCCGGAGCCAAGCTGCGCCTGCCGCCGAAAAACCGGCGTGAGTTGAGTTATGAAGAAAAATATCAGCAAGTGCGTCGGCATCTCCGTGATGATGAAGGCGGTGCCATGTCCGTGCAGATGAAAGCCCAAATCAACGGCAGCCATGCTCAACCAGCGCGAGTTTGCACAGTTGGTTGATGGTCCTGCGGTTGATCGCGAGATCGAGCGCCTGACGAAAAAGCGCGGCGGCTGGTTGGACGTGGCTCAAATTCTCAGCCGCAGGATCAATGGCACCGTCGATTGGGAAACGCTCGGCCCGACAGGATCTCGCTTTTCAGTGATTGGCAGCCGGGGCGAAGCAGTGCTGTTTGATGACCGGGAGGACTCGACCCAAATCATCAAACTGCGTGGCCGTGAAGAAAACGGCTTCGGCACAGCCGGTTTTGGCTGCATCCTCGTGCGCAATGATCGTGGCATGATCGAATACGGTCCGGGCACCATCGGGCAGGCGCTCGAACGCGAGCGTTTGAGCTGGGAACTCCTTGGCTTCGGCTGTGAACTCGAAGAACTGATCGGCGACGGTGTCGGCATGCTCCTCGCGCAGCGTTTCATCGTCGGCACCACGCCCACCGACAAAGAGATTCACACTTGGATGATCCGCCACGGCTGGGAACCCCTGCGTGAGCGCCGCGATGTCTCCGTCCCCCTTCGAGACTACGCTTGGCACCGAGACGGCATCGGTGCCTTTGACGCTAACGACACCAACTTTCTCAAAAGCGAGGCTGACGGCGAACTTTACCCCATCGACCTCATCGTCTGGCCGCTGCCGGAATGATCATTCCTCTCGCAATTTTCGCCGCAAGGTAGCCCGGTTCATCTTCATCGCAGCGGCAAGGCGCGTTGGCTTGCCGTCAAAACGTTTCAGAAGTGCCTCCAGCATCGTGGCCTCCACCGTTTCGAGCAAGTCATCATACGCGGGCATCATCTCGTCGGTGCCGGTGGTCTTTTGATCGAGCCATGCGGCGAGGCTGCGTTTCATCGCATCCTCGAGATGATTTCCGTCCTCAGCCTTCACCAGGCTTGCAGGCAGATGATGCGGCAAGATGGTGCTACCGCTGCATACGGCAGCGGCGTGGTTCATCGCCGCTTTCAGTTCACGAACGTTTCCAGGCCAGGCATGAGTTTTGAGCGCCGCCATGGCCTCGGCAGAAAGCACGCGGTCGCCGAGAAAGGACGCCGCTAGGGCCGGAATGTCACCGGTGCGCTCTGTCAGCGGCGGCAGGCTCACTTGCAGCACCGCCAGCGCGTAAAACAGGTCTTCACGCACGGCAGACAGCTCGTGACTCGAAGCGCTGAACAGCCGTGCCTTCAAATCGCCTACGCGGTGCATCAGCGCGGCCTGCAGCGGTTTTGACCACGCGCTGATCTCGTCGAGAAAGAGCACGCCGTTTCCTGCTTTGGAGATCGCGACTTCCAAAGCGGCCTCCACACGATCTGCAGGCCATTCATCAGCGCGAAACACCACCAGCGGCTCGTTAGCACGTGCGCTGTGCCGGTGAATCACTTCGGCGGCGAGGCTTTTGCCGCTGCCGGGCGGTCCCAGCAGCAAAACGGGCGCATCATTGCCACTCGCTTGCGCGATGAGGGCAAACACGCGCTGCATCGGCTCGCTAGATCCGATCATGGCCGTCTGCGCAGGTGCCTCGGTCTTCGCGGGCGTGAAGACCTCGCGTATGGTGCGCTGGAGGTCGGCCAGATTGAGCGGTTTGAGGAAATACTCACGCGCACCGAGACGCCGAGCCTCCAACGCGGTATCGAGCGTGCCATGCGCGGTGATGACAAGCACAGGCGGCGGTTTTGGCAGCGCTTGAATCTTTTCCATCACCTTCAATCCGCTCATGTCCGGCAATCCGACATCGAGAATGATGAGCGCGAATGGTTGCGAGCCAAGCTTGTCGATTCCGCCCTGTCCGCTGGCGGCGACGACTGGCGTGGCATCGAGACGCCGCACCACAGTCGAGAGTGCCGCAGCAAGGGCGTATTCGTCTTCGATGATGAGGATACTGGCGTTCATTCGGCGAGTGAGGGGAGCAACACGAGCATAACCGCGCCGCCCTTGGGATCATTCTGCAATTTCAACTGCCCATCATGCGCCACCACGATGCTGGCGACGATGTTCAACCCCACACCCATGCCACCTTCCTTCTCCGTGAAGAACAACTCCGTGCCGCGAGCGAGAGCAGATTCGGAAAAACCTGGGCCAGTGTCGGCGAAGCGGAGTGAAATCATGTTTTCATGCCTCTCGGCGCTGATCCGCAGCTTTCCACCTCTCGGCATCGCTTGAATCGCATTTACGATGAGGTTCCGAAACGCCTGTGAAAGCCGCTGGACATCTCCCATGATCCAAATCGGGCTGGTGAGGCCGTTTTCGATCTCAACCCCAGCATGGCGTGCTTGCGCTTCCAGATTTCGAGCCACGGTGGCCAGACATTCAACCACATCGAGCTTCACCAACCTCGGCGGCAGAGGATTGGCGAGATG
>CAXNGR010000135.1:0-8094 GCA_964201265.1 Verrucomicrobiaceae bacterium | reverse complement strand
CCCAAACCTGAACCCACACGACACCTCATGTCCGACTATAAAGTAAAAGACATCGCCCTCGCCGACTTCGGTCGCAAAGAACTCGACATCGCTGAGAGCGAAATGCCCGGCCTCATGGCGACCCGCGAGAAGTACGGCCCGAAAAAGCCCCTCGCTGGCGTCCGCATCACCGGCTCCCTGCACATGACCATCCAGACCGGGGTGCTCATCGAGACGCTGAAGGAACTCGGTGCCGATGTCCGCTGGGCCTCCTGCAACATTTTCTCCACCCAGGACCCCGCTGCCGCTGGCATCGCCGCCACGGGCACGCCCGTCTTTGCCTGGAAGGGCGAAACGCTCGAAGAATACTGGTGGTGCACCTGGCAGGCCATCATCTTCCCCGGTGAAAAAGGCCCGCAGCTCATCGTCGATGACGGTGGCGACGTGACCCTCCTCATCCACAAGGGCTATGAGATGGAAAACGGCGACAAGTGGGTCGAGACCCCCTCCGACAACCACGAAGTAAAGGTCATCAAAGACCTCCTCAAGGACATCGCCAAGAAGCAGCCCGGCATCTTCCACACGATCGTCAAAGATCTGAAGGGCGTCTCCGAAGAGACCACCACCGGCGTGCATCGTCTCTATGAAATGGCCAAGGCTGGCAAGCTGCTCTTCCCCGCCATCAACGTGAACGACAGCGTCACGAAGTCCAAGTTCGACAACCTCTACGGCTGCCGCGAATCCCTGCTCGACGGCATCAAGCGTGCCACCGACGTCATGATCGCCGGCAAAGTCGGCGTCGTCTGCGGTTACGGGGACGTGGGTAAAGGCTGCGCAGCTGCTCTTCGCGGCATGGGCGCCCAGGTCATCGTGACCGAAATCGACCCTGTGTGTGCCCTCCAGGCCGCCATGGAAGGTCATCGCGTGATGCCGATCGAAGACACCCTCGGCTACGGCGACATCTACGTCACCACCACCGGCAACAAGGACATCATCACCCTGGAGCACATGGAGAAGATGAAGGACCAAGCCATCGTCTGCAACATCGGCCACTTCGACAACGAGATCCAGGTCGATAAGCTCAACGCCCGCAGCGACGTGAAGCGCCTCAACATCAAGCCCCAGGTGGACAAGTACACCTTCCCGGCTGGCAACAGCATCTTCATGCTGGCGGAAGGCCGCCTCGTGAACCTCGGCTGCGCCACCGGCCACCCGAGCTTCGTCATGAGCAACAGCTTCACCAACCAGACGCTCGCTCAGATCGAACTTTGGGAAACCAAAGACACCCGCCCCATCGGCGTGACCGTCCTGCCGAAGAAGCTCGACGAAGAAGTCGCCCGCCTGCACCTCGCCAAGATCGGCGTGAAGCTCACAGTGCTCTCCAAGGATCAGGCCGACTACATCGGCGTGCCCGTCGATGGCCCCTACAAGACGGATCACTACCGCTATTAATCGTAGAACGAGTTTTCCAACTCGTTCCTCGAAGCATCAACGACTTGGAAAAGTCGTTCTACAATCACCACCCCCAAAACCCCAAAGCGCGTCCGGTCGAAAGATCGGGCGCGTTTTGGCTTTCAGCCCGTGCTCTTGTTTCGAAGACTGGTGTTCCAAGCCTTGCGGGAGAGCCTCTGGCGTGAATTTCACCGCAGGGTCAAGATACCCGTGCTCGATCCAAATGCATCCGCTTCCGCGCCCATCTGCTGGAGCATGGTGACGAAGAGGTTGCTCAGAGGTGTGTTGGCATCGTGCTTGAAGGCGAGGTGCTGGCCGTGCTTGAATCCGCCACCGGCTAGGAGGACGGGGAGGTTGGTGCAGTTGTGGACGTTCGCATCGCCGAGGTTGCTGCCGTAGAGAACCATGGTGTGGTCGAGGAGGCGTTTGGAGTCGGCGGTGGGTGTGGCGGCGAGCGTAGTCAGGAGTTCACGCAGGTGGCGCATCTGTTGGAGGTCCACCTTTTCGAGTTCGGCGAGCTTTTCCTTCGATTGGCCGTGGTGGCTGAGATTGTGATAGCCGTCGCGGGTGCGGTGCTGTGCATCGATTTCAAACACAGGCGTGGCGAAACCGTCCACCATGAGGGTGATGATGCGCGTGCTGTCGGACTCGAAGGCCAGGCGGGCCATGTCGAGCATGAGTTGGATCTTCGGGAAGAACTTGGCCTTGTCGGCGATGTCCTTGGGCTCTGTGGTCTTGGTTTGCGGTTTGGGTTTTTGCTCCCACTCGCCGGAGATGGCGAGTCGTTCCTCCAGTTCTCGCACGGAGGTCAGATACTGATCGAGACGGCTTTTGTCGTTGCTGCCGAGGTTGCGTTGGAAGCTGCTGATGTCATCGCGCACGGCGTCGAGGATGCTGCCACGATCTTGGAGGCGTTTGAGCGATGCGGCAGTCTGTTTGGCATCGCCTTGGATAAACATTTTGCGAAACAAGGCCGCCGGGCTGTCTTCGGCGGGCAACAGAACGCCATCGCGTGTCCAGGAGAGGCTGCGGTTGGCCTTGTCGATGTTTACGCCGAGGTTCAGCGTGGGAAATCGCGTCTGCTGGCCGAGTTTTTCCGCCGCGAACTGGTCGAGCGAGATGCTGTTGCGGAAGCCGCTGCGCGTGGGATCGCGTGCGGCGGTGAGGAAGCAGTTCTCCGTGCTGTGGCCGCCTGTGACGGCAGGATGTGACAGACCACTGAAGATGGTGAAATCGTTTCGGAAAGCTGCGAGTTCCTTCAAATAGGGCGAGAGCGTGTATCCCGTGCCTTTGTCCTTTGGGAAGAAATGCTGCGGCAGCACCCCGAGGTTGTTGGAGATAAGCAGCATGCGCTTTGGAGGCGTCTGTGATGCCGCGCGGGCGTAGTTTTGCTCCAAGAGCGGCAGTCCAAGCGTGACGCCGAGTCCGCGCAGGAAACGGCGGCGTGGGATCGGGGTGGAGATGTGGGGGAAGTTCATGGCTGGAGTATTGAACCAAGGAAAATGCGGCTTTGCACGAGTGCGTAAATCAGGTCCTGCACGCGAAACCCATCCGCCGCGCACGCATCGAGCATCGCCTCGATTTCTTCGCGGTCGGCGAAGCCGACGGGGGTGCCCGTGGCGTGGAGGGTGAGGTGGTCGAGGAGGTTTTTGGCGAGTTGGCGCGGGTTGGCGGCGAGGAGGCGTTTGAGTTCGTGGATGTCGCGGAAGGTTTCGCCGGTGGGGAGCTTGCTGGAAGCATCGACGGGCTGGCCGACGAAGTAGGTGTAGGGATGTCCGGCGGGATCGATGCCGGTGATTTTTTCGCCGCGTTCCATGCCGCGATAGCGATCTCGCCAAGCGCCCATGACATCGAAGTTCTCCATGGCGAAGCCGACGGGATCAAACTTTGCGTGGCATGCGGCACAGGTTTTCGATTCGGTGTGTTTGGCGAGCAGGGCGCGGATGGTGGTGGCTCCGCGGATGTCAGGCTCCACGGCGGGCACGCTTTTCGGTGGCGGTGGCGGCGGCTGGCCGAGCAGTTTTTCCATGATCCAAACACCGCGCAGCACAGGTGAGGTGGTGGTGCCATTGGCGGTGTGTTTCATGAGCGCGGCTTGCGTGATGAGTCCGCCATACGGGCTGCCCTTTGGCAAACTCACGCGCTGCATGGCGGAGCCGCTGACGCGGGGCAGATCGTAGTGTGCAGCGAGGCGATCGTTCACAAAAGTGAAGTCGGCGGCGATGACGGTGCTCGCGGGTAGGTTCTCGCGAATCATGGCGCGGAGGAAGGACTGCGTCTCGTGGGCCATCGAATCGACGAGGTAGTCGTCTTTGCGATACTCGGGATACAAACGCTCGTCCGGGATGTCGCGACGCAGTTTGCGCAGGTCGAGCCATTCTTCGGCAAAGGTGCGCACGAACTGCTCGAAGCGTGGATCCGCGATGAGGCGCTCCGTTTGCGCACGCAGCACGGCTTTGTCATGCAAACGGCCGTTTTTCGCGAGTTGGGCCAGTTCGTCATCAGGGCGCGAGTTCCAGAGAAAATGCGAGAGACGGTTCGCGATGGCGAAATGGGCATCGGGAGCGCCATTTCGCGGCTCAGTGAGGTAAAGGCAGTGGGAGCAGCATAACAGCGCCTGATAGCCCGCGAGCATGGCATCGGCAAAAGTGGCTCCAGCGGCCATTTTGGCCTGTATGAGCTTCAAAAACGGCTGGTGGTCCTTCTCGCTCATCGGGCGCAAAGCGGCCATCGCGGCGAATCGGCGGAAAAGCTTTTCAGCATCGGCTGCGCTGGCTTTGGCGATGTCCACCTCATTAAACAAAACGTGATGCGACGGCGGTGGCCACTGTGCCTCGCTGATCGGGCCAGTGACTTCGAGCCATTGAATCGCGACGCCGCGGTGGCCCTCCGGCGGCATCGGCGGGTAATCATAGAAGAAGCCGCTGTCGGTGCGGATGAAGGGCACGGGTAAGCCGAGCGGACTGTATTCAAAGGTCTCGCCTGCTTTGAGATGAATCGTCGTTTCAAAATCACGCGCCTCGGGCTGGAGGTCCATCCAGCCGCCGGTCTCGCGCACATCGCCCGAAACATCGGCTCCGGAAGGCTGGCGGGCACGAAAGCTCATCGCCACGGGTTCATGCGCGGGCACGAGGCGGAAGTCACGCACCTGTCGCACGGCTCGTCCGCGAAAACGCACGCGATACGCACCCTTTTGTTTGGCTCGAAAGCCAGGCGGATAACCATAATAGGGCCAGGTGGCGGAACGAAAGAGCGCCATCTCCAAGCTGGGATCGCGGCGCTGCTCAGGCGTCATCGCTTTCACCTCCGCCGCTGTGATAGGCACCATGCAATTGTTGCGTGCGAAGAACATCGCCTCGCGTTCGCCGAAGGTATTCAGACCTGGAAACAGCTCCGTCCCGCTGAAGCGCTGCGTCGAAGGCGCTGCGGGTGGTTTTGGGCCTGCCATCGCTGTGCTCAGAGCGGTCTCAGTGGCTTCGAGATAGGCATCTAGCTGCACATGCGACATATCCAGCAGCGCGGAGACCTTGGTGAAACCATGCGCATCGCGGTCCTCGGGCAACTTGTCGCGGATGTCGAGGTCCGGCAGCTTCAGCAGCGCACGCAGATTGTTTTCAAACTCCACACGAGTAAGCCGGCGCACCGGACCACGACCGTTCTTCGCTAGATCAGCCTGCGCGGCGGCGAGTAAGTCAGCCGCGAGTTGCCTGACGACAACTTGCCGTTCCTCCGCACTGACCTTCGACTTCTCCGGCGGCGGCATCTCGCCTTTTTCGATGAGGTCAAACACGCGTGCCCATCGGCTGCGTGTGTCGGCATGGCTGAGGTCAAAAGCCAGCGCGGTGATGTCGAAGTCGCCCTTGGCGACGCTGTCGTCATGACAGTCAATGCAGTGCTTGTCGATGAAGCCGTGGATTGGGTTCGTGGAGGCGGATTTCGCTGCGGGTGCGTCAAAGACATGCACGTTCGTGATGTGCAGTTCTTCGAGGCCGCTTTTTTTGTCGATGGTGCCGTCGATCTGATCCACCAACTGATCTCGCGTGAGCTTCCACACGACTTTTCCGGCCTTGTCGATCTCCGCGAGCAAATCGCGGCCCTCGTCGGCTTTCTGCATGTGATAATCCCCGCAGGCCATGAGTAAGTTGCCATTGGCCAGACGCGACATGCCGAGCAGATAGCGGCATTGCAGGCCGAGGTCTTCTTTCGTCCAGCAGCCGAGCTTTTGGCCTTTCGCATCCATATGCAGCAACTGGCATCCCGTCGATGTGGCGACCCACAACGAGCCATCCGCATCCTGCAAGGTGGCGAAGGCTTTCTTCACCGTCGGCGATGGCTTCAGCAGCGGATCGAGCGGAATGGTCTGCAACACACGCCCCGTGCCTATTTCGACCTTCAGCACCGTTTTGCGTGCGTATTGCCCGACCCAGAAGGCGTTCTCGCCGGACACCTCGCGGATCATGCGATAGCGAAAGTGCAGCGGGTCATCCTTGAGTTCCGGCAGAGGCGTCTCGCTCACCACCTTGCCGCTATGATCGACGATGCGGATCTGATTCACGCCGCTGTCCATGAGCGCGAACTTCTTTCCGCCTTCGAGCACGGCCACGCTGTTCGCTTCCGCACCTTTGGGGCCTGCGACGGCCTTATGCTCCATGACGAGCTTCTTCGCTGAATCAAACACCGCCAGGCCGCCCCGATGCGCATACGCGATGCCACCGTCCGGTAGTCGAGCCGCATCGTAAATGCCACCGTGGCCTGGATGCTTCCAAACCGTGAGCACTTTGCCTGCACGATTGATTTCAATGACCTGCGTGTCCGCCGCGAGGAGGTAGCGCTCCTCGGCCTGGGCGAAGGTGGTGAGGAGAAGGAAAAGAAGAAGTCTCATGGTTGGATTTGAAAGGCAGGTAGGCAGGAGAATGGGGGCAGGAGAATCAGGCTCTTCATTCTTTTGCCCCCATTCTTCTGCCTATAGGCTTGGGTTCATCACGCGAGGATCTCCTTCACGAGTTTGCCATGCACATCGGTGAGGCGGAAATCACGGCCGGAGTAGCGGTAGGTGAGGCGCTCGTGGTCGATGCCGAGGAGGTGCAGGACGGTGGCGTGGATGTCGTGAATATCGACGGCTCCATCGACGGGGAAGTAACCGAAGTCGTCGAGCATGCCGTGGCTGGTGCCGGGACGCAGACCAGCGCCGGCCATCCAGATGGTGAAGCCCCAGGGATGATGGTCGCGGCCCGGTTTGGTGCCGCCGCCTTCGGTGTTGGGCGTGCGGCCAAACTCGGTGGCGAAGACGACGAGTGTGTCTTGCAGCAGGCCGCGACCTTTCAAGTCCTTCAACAGCCCGGCGATGGGCCGGTCAATGGCGCGGGCGTTCTGGGCGTGTTTATCCTTCAAGTCGCCGTGCTGGTCCCAGCCGTTGCTGACGATCTCGATGAAGCGAACACCGCGCTCGAGCAACCTCCGGGCGACGAGGCATTGCCGGCCAAACTCATCGGTTTCCTTGCGTTCGGTGCCGACGCCGTAGAGCGCGAGGGTGGCTGCGGTTTCCTTGGTGAGATCGGTGGCCTCGGGCACGGCATCCTGCATGACGTAGGCTTTTTCGTGGTTGGCGATGGCTGCCTCGATGATCTGATTTTGTGCGGAGGATTTCAGAAAATCGCGGTCGAGCTGCCCCACCGCTCGCATCTTGTTTTGCTGGAGCGATTTGATTTTCTCAGCCATCACGAGGTCGGCCAGAGGACGAGCGGGGTCTTGGAAAAAAGGTGAGCCCTGATGGACCGGCGGCAGGAATCCATTGGTGCGATACATGCGCTTCCGCGAGCCCATGACGACGAAGCCCGGTAGGTTTTGATTCTCCGAACCGAGGCCGTAGTGCGCCCACGAGCCGACGCTGGGGAAGCCCTGCAAAAGCGAGCCGCCGTGGAGCATGCCGATGGCGCTCTCGTGATCGGGGGACGGCCCGTGCACGCCATGGAGAAAGGTGAGGTCATCCACGCAGGAGCCGATGTGAGGGAAGAGATCGCTCACCATCTTGCCGCACGCGCCGTAGCGCTGAAAGGCGAAGGGGCTGCCGAGGATGGCGTTTGTGGTGCGCCCGGTGATGTCCTCTTTTTTACCAGCGATTTGCAGCGGCTTGCCGTGATCCTGATTGAGGCGCGGCTTGTGATCAAAGCTGTCGATATGCGAGAGGCCACCGTCGAGGAAGATCCACACAACGCGCTTTGCTTTCGGTGCGAGGTGCGGTGTGGTGAGCTGCACTTGCGAGCCGAAGGATCGATCTGCCAAGAGAGATTGCAGCGCGAGCCAGCCAAAGCCCGAGGCGCTGGTTTGCAGAAAGGAGCGGCGGCTATGTGGTGAAGGCTGCATGGCGGATCAGGGGATGTAGAGAAACTCTTTGGCGTTGATGAGGACGTGGCAAAGGTCCGTCCAAAGTCGCTGGTCCGAGCCACGCGCGGCAGGTGGCAGCGCGTAGGCCTCAGCTTGGTCGTCAATGAACTCGACGAGCGACTGCACCTCCTGCGCGGAGGGTTGGCGGCCCAGCGCCGTGGCAAAGAGATGCTCGATGCGCTGCTCGGTCGAGTATCCTTTGCGGAGCTTCATGTCCTTCGCGGCCCAGGCGGTGGCTTGCTCGTGGACCAGAGCGCTGTTCAGCATGAGCAGCGACTG
>CAXNGR010000134.1:0-8120 GCA_964201265.1 Verrucomicrobiaceae bacterium | reverse complement strand
ACGATTTCCGACAGCGCTCTGCCTTACGGTGGCAAGTTGAAGTGCCTGCGGGTCGATCTCCGCGAGTGGAGCCAGGACGCGGCAGGCTTGAGACTTGAAGCTAGCCTCGGCAAGGCCAGCTTGATCGTCGAGACGCAGGCGAAGGGCATCTTCAGCGGAGCGATAGCGGTCAAGATGGATGTGAGCGTGCGAGACTTCAGCTCCAACGACTGGAAAATGCCGGATGGCGTGAGTTTTGGCCCAGTGAACGTGGCCTTGCATGCGGAGGGGAACCCCGCCAAGCCAGCGTCATTGAGCGTGGACGGCAAAGTGAGCGTTTCTGATATCAAGGCCGCTGGTGTGCTGCTGGACAGCGTCAGCGCGGAGTTTGGAGTCAAGGACGGCATCGCGAGTGTGAGCGAGGCAAAGGTGGTTCGCGGCTCGAACGAGATTCTGGCGTCAATGGAGGCGAAGCTGGCCGAGGATTTGATGAAATCGCCGTGGACAGCGAAGGCGGCGGTGAAGCTGGCGGATGCATCTCAGTTATTGGTGGAGCCGCTGCCGGTGAATGGTTTGATCGAGATCACGGCAAACGCGGAAGGCATTGGCGTGACGCCGGTGAAAGCAATGGCACGCTTGCAGGGCACGGACCTGGGCTTTGAGAGCTACAAGCTGCCGAAACTGGCGGTGAATGTGTCGCTGAACGGCAAGGAAGCGAGGGTGAGCGTGCCCGCGTTGATGCTGGGGGAAGGAAATCGCGTGGAGGTGAACGCGGCGATGACGATGGATGACGCGATGCCGCTCACGGCTGACTGGAAGGTGCAGATAGATGATCCGGCTCTGTTGATGCAGACCTTGAACCTGCCACCACTGACACAACCGGTGACGGCGAAGCTCAGCACAATCGGCAAGGCAGCGCTCAAGGTGAATGATCCGATGAATGCGGACCTGCAGATCGAGCTGAGTGTTAAAGAGGGCCGGTTTGGCGAGGCGGCATTACCGGTGGTCGATGTGAAAGCGCATGTGGCTAAGGGCGAGGCTGTGGTGGAGTCTCTCCAGGTGATCGTGAACACACGGAATCGTGTGGATTTGAAGGGCCAGGCGGACTTGAAGGAGCCGTGGAGTTTTGGAGTGGATGGAGTGGTGGAGATGCCGGAACTGAAAGCGCTGAATGCTTTGCTGGCGGCCTTCAAGGCTCCGCAGATCGAGAGCGGCAGCCTGATGGCGAAGATTCAGGCCGTGGGAGATGCGCGGCCTTACCGGCTGAAGCCGGGACTTCTAACGCTGAACGCGGCCAAGGTGAAAGTGGCGGGCATGCCGGAGGCGGCTGACCTGGACTTGAGAACGTCGTTTGAAGGAACCACGGCAACGATTGAGGCGATGCAGGCCGTGCTGGGGCCGTGGAAGCTGCTCACGAAGGGAACGGTGACGGACAAGATGGCGGATTTGAGCGAACTGAGCTTTTGGCAGAAGGACCGCCAGCTCATGAGCGGACGGGCGAAAGCGGCGTTTGATTTGAGCGTCCTGGACGTGCTCTTGAATGCCCAAGATCTGCCGGTGCATGAGATTGCGGCAGCAGCGGGCATCAAAGACGTGCCGCAGGCGATTTTGAGCACGGAGATCACGATTCGCGGATTGGAGGACGCGAGCGTTTCTGTGAATCTGAAGGACTTGAAGGCTCCAGGAGTTCCGAAATCGTTCCAACCCGCGCAGGTGGCTGTTTTGACGACGTTGAAGGGCGGAAAGCTCGCTTTGGACGCCAAGTTGGATCAGAGGCCATTGCAGCCCCTGCTGCTGAAGGCGGAAGTGCCGGTGGTCGTGCGTGATTTGATGAAGCAGCCGGAGTTGGCGATGGATTTGCCACTGAAGGCCACCCTGGACATGGCGGAGAGCGATTTGAGTTTTGCGCGTGAGTTTGCGCCGGATGTCGTGCGGTCAGTCCCGGCGAAAATGCGGCTGAATGCAAAGGTGGGCGGCACGGTAAAGGCGCCGCTGATTGATTCGGCGCTCGACGTGGATGTGACGGAGGTCGGGTTTGTGAGTGCGGACATGCCCAGCGTGCGGGAGGTGAAGGTGCGCGTGCGCACGAAAGACCGGAAGGCGCTGATCGAAGACATTTCGGCCATGCTGGCAGGCGGCCGTGTGAAACTCGGCGGCAGCATCGACGCAACGCAGATGGACAACCCGCGCTTCGACCTGAAGGTGATGGCGCGGGAGGCGCTGGTGTTTCGCAATCCTACCTCCAGCCTGCGAGCGAACGCGGACATCGCCTGCGTTGGAAGTTTGAAGGCCGCGCGTGTCAGTGGCTTGGTGGAGGCGGTGCGTGGTCGCGTCTTTCAAGAAGTGAATTTGCTGCCGAATGTGATGAGCGTGGTGAAACAGAGCGAGCCGCTGCCACCGCCGCCGCCTTCCACATCGAAGGTGAGCCAGAAGGTGGAGCTGCCACCGATGTTGAAGGACTGGACCTTTGACCTGCGCGTGAAGACGCGTGATCCGGTGCTGCTGGCTGGCAATCTCGTGAACGGGGCGATCTCAGCGGATGTGAAACTTGGCGGCACTGGCGCGAAACCGCTGCTGACGGGTTTTGCGAACGTGGACCGGCTGCTGCTGAAGCTGCCGTTCAGTCTGATGAAGATCACGAAGGGCGTGGTGACGATGAACCCGGAGAATCCCTTCGCGCCGAAGCTGGATGTGCGCGGTGAGTCACGGATCGGCAGCAACGACATCGCTCTTTATGTCTATGGCGACGCGACCAACCCGAAAACGCGCTTCACCAGCACACCGCCGATGAGCGAGGCGGACATCGTGACACTGATCGGCACCGGCATGACGCTGGGTGGTGACAACGCGCAGATGGCGAGCGAGGCGATGACACGCGCCGCCATGCTGGTGGTCATGGAGACTTACCGGAAGCTGTTCAACAAGGAGAAGAAGATCAGCGACGAGCCGCCGAAGCTGCACCTGAGCATGAACCCGAGCGGCGGCGACCGCGCGAACGACAGCATGCAGGCAATGTACGAAGTGACGCCCAAGGTGCGGTTCACGGGGCGGTTTACCCAAAGCGGACGAATGAAGGCGCTGCTGGGCTATGTGCTGCGCTTTGGCAAGGCCGCGAGAGCGGTGGAGGAGGAACAATGACGAATGTGGAATGCCGAATGACGAATGCAGGGCGGTTGCTAGGCCACTGGCTTTGCTGGCTGGTGCTTTGTGGGATCGCATCGGCGCTGGAAGTGAAGCATGGCGGCACCACCGTGCGGGTGGAAGGCATCGAGACCGCGCAGTCGAAGGAACTCGAAGGCATGCTGAAGGATCAGCTCACACTGAACGGCAACGGCCCGGTGGCGGAGCCGCTGGCGGATGATCTAGCGTTTTTCACGCGGCAGCACTTGATCCGCGAGGGATGGCCTGAGGCAGAGGTGGGATGGAAGCTGGAGAAGGGTGTCATCGCCCTGACCGTGAAGGCGGGTGATCGTGTGCGTGTCGGCAAGGTGACGCTGAAGGGCGGGACGGTGGTGCCGGAGGAGGAACTGAAGAAATACCTCCTAAAACCAACGTTGGAACGCCCCGAGGTGGATCAACAACTGCCGCAATGGGTGGAGGCGGATTTGCAGCAAGGCGCAGGCCTGGTGCAGCGGCGGCTCAGGGCGGAGGGTTATCTGAATGCCACCACATTGCTGCTGCCAGCGCCGAACCATGACGCGGAGATGAAGCGTGATCTCACACTGGAGATGGTGCCGGGGCCGAAGTTTGTGTTTGGGCAGGCATCGCTGATCGGCGGCCCGGCTGAACTGAACGCCCAGATGCAAGTGCTGATCACGGAGCAGTCAGGAACGCCCTTCAACGAGGCGCGGGTGCAGCAGATCGAGCAGCGGCTGCGGTCCATGTGCTCGGAGCATGGCTGGCTGCATGCAGAGACGACCGCCAAGTATGAGCTGGGAAAATCCGGTGGCGCGGTGGATGTGCGGTTTGAAGTGAAGCCGGGCGAGCGTGTGCGGATCACGCGAATTGTGACGCATGCTGGCTTTTCCAAGGGAAGCGAGCGCGTTTTGAAGGCGAAGTTCAAACCGCTGGAGGGCCGCATTTACGAGGCGGAGGACGCGGACTTCTTTTTCAAGCGAGCGCTGGATACCGGCATGTTCGCGCTGCTGGACACAGAAGTGGTGCCGGTGAACGCAGACAAATCGCTCGGCGAGCTGCACATCACCGGCGAGGAAACCCAGCCGATCACGCTCGGCTTTGAGGTCGGCTTTGACACCTTCCTCGGCGGCCAGGCAGGCGTGACCTACAAGAACACAAACTGGCGTGACAACGGCAACACGCTGGCGGCGGAGCTGAGCTACAGCGTGGCGGGGCCGGTGGGTTTTGTGAGCCACACGAACCCGGCGCTGCGCGGCTCACCCTACGCGCTGACCTCGCGCCTGGCGCTGGAGCAGTTCAATCTCTTCGAATACGACCGCATCGGCACGACGCTGGGCTTTGACCTCGTGCGGCGTGTGAGCGGACCGCTGAGCTATGGCTTTTTTCTCACTTCATCGGTGAACACGGTGGACTCGCAAAAGCTGACGAAGGCCGAGACCGGGCCGGCAGATTACACGCTGGAGAGCCTCGGCATGAACCTCCTGTACGACCGGCGTGACAGCCCAATCCTGCCCAAGAAGGGCTGGCTCATCTCTGGACGCCTGGAGCAGACAGTCAGCCTGCTGGGCGGGGATGTAAGCTTCATGCGCACAGACATCCGCGCCGCGTGGTATCGGCCGATCTCGAAGAAATTCCGCTTCGCCACCGGCCTGGAGCTTTCCAACATCATGGGCGCGGCAGCCGAGCAGATCCCGATCGACGCGCGTGTTTTCAACGGCGGGCCAAACAGCGTGCGCAGCTTCGCGCAGCGTGAGCTGGGGCCGGTGACACCGGGTGGCACGCCGCTGGGAGGCACCTCGGCGCTGTTCATGAGTGCCGAGTTCTCGTATGAAATCATGACGAATTTCGAGTTCGCGGTGTTTGGCGACCTGGGCAGCCTCGGACGCGGCGAGAACTCCTCACCGCTTGATTTCTCCTCAGACTTCCGGCAGGCGATCGGCGCGGGGCTGCGTTATCACCTGCCGTTTGGTCCGATCCGCATCGACTACGGCCACAATCTCAGCCCGCGCATCGGTGAAGGCAGCGGGATGCTGCATGTGACCGTTGGGTTCGCGTTTTGAATCAGGCTTTGGCCTTCATTCGACCGCCCACCACCGTCTGAAAGCTGCCCCAGAGCACAAGCACACCGCCGATGACCTGGGGCATGGTGAACGGCTCGGCAAACAGGCTGATGCTGCACAGCGTGATGATGACCGGCACGGTGACTTGAAAAGCACCTCCTGCGGCGACGGAAAGAAAGCGGAAACCTTCCGTCATGGCGAGTTGGCCGAAGGTGGCGCACATCGCTGCGGCGCATAGCAGCGCGACATCTGTCCAGTTCAGTGAGATGTGATTCATCCAGGCGATGGGCACCGCCAGAAGGATACCATACACACACTGCGAGGCGAAGATGGTGGCGCTCGTTTCCGTGCGCGTGAGCTGACGAATGACCACCACGACCGCCGCCGCGAGCACCGCGCCGACCAGGGCGATGAGTTCATACTGCCCGAACTGCGTCAGTGTGCCCGGAGCCATGCCTGTGAGCAATCCCAAGCCAAACAAGGCGAGCAAAATGCCGCCGAGTTTCACCAGACCGAGCCTCTCGTGCAGGACGAAGGCCGCCATGATCGCTGAAAAGACGGTCCAGGTGTTGCCGATGAGCGTGGCCTTCCCTGCGCCGAGCGGACCGATGGTGACGTAGTAAGCGGCCGTGCCGATGGCCCCCAGAATGCCGCGCGAAGCCAGCAGCCAGCTTTGAAACGACCGCCGCAGCCTCAACGAGCCCGCTGGCGCAAACAGCACGATGGTCACCAGCAATCCAAGCACGGCGCGAAACGCGAGCGACATCCACGGATCGACATGACGACTGGAAGACAGCACCTTGAGCAGCAGCGCATTGCCGGTGAAACAAGTGAGGGAAACCGTCATCCACAGCGTGCCACGCCGGGAATGGTGTTGGAGTTCGGAAGTATGAGTGCTCATGGAGGTGCCGGTCTGAGGGCTACCTTCTGGCATCATGTCTGATCGTTTTGTCGTGTGATGATGAGCGCTTCAGCGCAGGTTCCTCAAACCGTGGAGTTAGGCATGCCAAAGGGCGCGTACCGTTTTTACAACGGCACGAATCACGATTCGGCTGGCAGGTTTGAGGTTCATCAGACGGGCGGAGAGTGGATGTGATCCTCCAAACTGCCAACGGGAATCTTCACACCATGAGATTCGCCGCGCTTGCTGGCTGTGCCGCAGGTTCATCCTTCCCCGGCAGCTCTGGGGGACGCAGCTTGCCAAACCACTGTGGCAGTGTGACGTCGGCATCCCAGTTGATCAGATCGGGTTCACAAAACTTTTCCAACGCGCATTCTCCCAGCGCCCGATAAGACTCAAACTGGGCCTCGTCGAAGATTTGGTCGCTGGTGGACTGGTGCGGGAATTCGGGGTGTTCGCGCCGGTAGTCGAGCACATGCGCAGGCTCGCTGCCTGTGACGGCCAGTTTGACGTAGAGCATCCAACCCGCCTGGTTTCCGGCACCGTAGTCGATGCGCACGAGCAGGCCGTAGGCAGGACAGGTGCCATCCGGCGTGAGTGCGAGTCCGCGTGGATCAAAGGACATGCGAATGCCGAGGTCGATCTCGGCGTAGCGCTGGAGGCGCACGAGGTCGGCGCATTCCATGCCGGATTCCTGACCGCCGTCCACACAGACGATGAACTTCACGCGGCGGCGCAGCAGTTCATAGACCGCGAGATTTTCGATGTGCCCGCCGTCAGAGAGGTTCAGGTAAGAATCGTGCTCGCTCATCAGCCCAAACATCTCTTTGAACAGGTATTTGGGGCCGGGGCCGCGCAGCCAGGGCAAGGCGGACTTCAGCGCCGGGTTCGGCAGCCAGTAGCCAAGCCGCACATTCGTCAGCGTCATGAGCAGGCGCATGCTGTTGAGCGTCTTCCAGCCCATGTTCGATGACGCGGCCGCGCCGGACACGGCCAGCGCGGTGCCTAGATCCACATGCGGGTCGCGTTTTTCGAGTTCCTCCGTCCTCACATAGCCGCAGACGGGGCTGCCGCACACTTGCGGACTGATGAGGAAGAAATCGCCGTTCCGGCCGCGCAGCTCACGCGACTCGCTGGTGGTCAAGTTGACGGTGGTATTGATCAAATGATACGGTGGCACATGATTGGCACCGACCTCGCTCAAGGGCAGTTGTTGTAGCGTGCCGAACACGCCGGATTGGATCGGCGAGGGCTGTTTCGCTGACGCCGCTGCACCAAACATCAACTGCGCCCACCACCGCGCCAAGGTGCGCACGAACCAGCCGGCTTCGTTGCGATCACGACTGGCTAGATAGCATTCACAGAGGCGATTGCGGTAGTAACCATGCGGCGAGTAGGTGTTCACATTCACCCCCAGCCAGCCCCAGACGGCCAGCACCGCCGTGACAGAGGCCACCGACTGCCAGGACCAGGATGACTCCGGCGTGTGCGTCATCAGGCGCCAGCCCACGGAGAGAAAGACCCAGAGCATGAGCGCCGGGCCGGAAACGAGGAAGGCAAAGTTGGTGACTTTTTTCTTCCAGCCCGGTTCTTCGAGCTTCATGGAGATATAGCCCGTGACCGAAGAGAAAAACAGCCCGGCAGCGGCGAGGATCGCGTCCAGCCGCCCCTGCAACTGCTCAAATTGCGCCAGCAAGTCCAGCCCCTCCCGCGTCATGCTGTAAATGCGGAACAAGGCAGGAGAAAGCCACAGTCCCAGCGCGGCGAGTGAGAACAGCAGCACGAGCAGCGTCAGCACATCCCAGCTCATCCGCCAAGTGGCGTCCGTACTTGCTGGCTTATCTCCGTGCGAGATCGTCTGAAACACTGGCATGAGCAGGGTCAGCACGGTAAGCACAGACAGAGACATCACCAGCACCGACGATGCGGGCGTTTCCCAGCCTGGAAACCATGCGGCCTGGATGGATTCTCCGAATGCCACAAGACTGCCCACCGTGGGCAGGCCCGGCAGGCTAAACATGCCGCCAAAAACGTTTTCGATC
>CAXNGR010000133.1:0-8139 GCA_964201265.1 Verrucomicrobiaceae bacterium | reverse complement strand
GAGGCCGTGGGCCAGCATGCGAACTGCAAGATCAGCGACAAGCAGCTTGCGGACATCGAAGAGCACTCCATCCCCGGCGAAGGCTCCTGCGGCGGCATGTACACCGCCAACACCATGGCCAGCGCCATTGAAGCCATGGGTATGAGTCTTCCGAACTCCGGAGCCCAGGCCGCCGTGAGCAGTGACAAGCTCATCGACTGCTTCGACGCAGGCGCGGCCGTCATGAACATGATCAAGAAGGGCATCACGCCCCGCGACATCATGACGAAGGAAGCTTTTGAGAATGCCATCACGCTCATCATCACGCTCGGCGGCAGCACGAACGCTGTTTTGCACCTCATCGCCATGGCCCATGCGGCTGGTGTGAAACTTGGCATCGATGACTTCACCCGCATCGGCAAAAAGGTGCCCGTGCTCGGCGACCTCAAACCCAGCGGCAAGTATTTCATGAACGACCTCGTGAAAATCGGCGGGACCGTACCCCTCATCCGCATCCTGGTGAACGAAGGCCTCATGCACGGCGACTGTCTGACCGTCACCGGCAAGACGGTGAAGGAGAACATGAAGAACTCCAAGATCTTCTGGCCGAAGAGCCAGACCATCGTTCGTCCGCTGAGCGATCCGATCAAGAAGGATAGCCACCTCGTCATCTTCAAAGGCAACCTCTGCCCCGAAGGTGCCGTCGGCAAAATCTCTGGCAAAGAAGGTCTTAAGTTTGAAGGCAAGGCCATCGTGTTCGAGTCCGAGGAAACCGCATTGCAGGCCATCTTGAATGACAAGGTCAAGAAAGGACACGTCATCGTCGTGCGCATGGAAGGCCCGAAAGGCGGCCCAGGGATGCGAGAGATGCTTTCACCCACCTCCGCCATCATGGGCAAGGGCCTCGGCAAAGATGTCGCTTTCATCACCGACGGTCGTTTCAGTGGCGGCAGCCACGGCTTCGTCGTCGGTCACGTCACCCCGGAAGCCTTTGTGGGCGGCCCGATTGCCGTCATCAAGAACGGCGACCCGATCACCATCGACGCTGAAAAGCGCAGCATCACGCTGGGCATTCCTGCCAAGGAACTGAAAGATCGTCTCGCCAAATGGAAGCAGCCCAAGCCGCGCTACACACGCGGTGTGCTGGCGAAGTATGCCAAACTCTGCACCAGCGCCAGCCTCGGCGCGGTGACGGATTTGGGGCTGTAAAAGGCGTCTTTTCGAACGGATTCTGCGGACGAGGGCGTCCGAGCTCCGCAGGCTCACTCTGGCACGATGATCTGGTCCTCGGGCTGGAGCTTCATGTCCTTGGAGGGATCGGACGAGATGTCCTTGAGGTTGATCTCGTAGGTCTGACCGTTGCGGATGAGCTTCGTCTTGCTGGGTTTCGCAAAGGGGCTGAAACCACCGGCGGCGGAAATGGCTTTCAGCACCGTCATGCTGCCGTTGTAGGGCACAGTGCCGTTGCCTTTGATGCCTCCGACGACATAGACGAAACGAGCTGTGTCGCCTGCACCGTCGATGGAGACGGTGACGGTGGGACGCGTGTAGATTTCACGGTCTTTGTAGGTCTGCTCGATGGCACGCTGAAGCGAGGAAGGCTTCAGGCCGGCGGCGCGGATCTCGCCGATGTAGAGTAGGTTCACGCTGCCGTTGTCACCGATGGTGTACACCTTGCTGATCTGGGCGACCTCGCTGTCTGGGATACCTCCGATGGAGATGGTGACACGGTCGTTGGCCTTGAGGGCGAGTTCGCCGTTTTGCGCCAGTCCCATGGCTGGCATGAGCATCAAGGCGGCAAGCGCGAGGGGGATGAGACGTGTATTCATGATGTTGGGCTGGTTGGATTAAAAGACATCGTCGCCCTCGCTGCGTGACTTCGAGCGGGTGGAAGCCAGTGCGGTGGCAGCGGTTTCGGCCTTGATCTTGCGGCGGCGCGTTTTGCCACCTGCTCCGCTTCCCGTGGGGGAGTTGGTGGGGGAGTAATAGGTGTAGTAGCTCGTGTAGTACTGATACTGCGCGTCGCTGCGGAGATCCACATTGTTCAGGACGACGCCGACGACCCTGCCTCCGGCGTTTTCGACGCTCTGCTTCACACGGAGGAGCATGTGGCGCGGCAATTTGCGGTGCTGGACGACGATCATGGTCATGTCTGCCTCGTTGGCGAGGACAGAGGCGTCGCTGACACCGAGAATGGGCGGGGAGTCGATCAAGACGAGGTCGAAGCGGCTTTTCACCTCGGCAATGAGATCGACCATGCGCTGAGAATTGAGCAAACCGGCGCTGTCGGCAGGCAGCAGGCCGCTGGGGAGGAAGAAGAGGTTCTCCACTGGGGTGCGAATGACGACATCTTCCAAGCGGATGTCGGTGGTGAGATAGTTGGTGAGGCCGGTGGCGTGGCTGACATCAAAATGCGTGTGCAGACTTGGGCGGCGCAAGTCGGCATCGATGAGCAGGACGTTGTAGCCTCCCTGGGCGCAGATGTAGGCGAGGTTCACCATGGTGGTGGACTTGCCTTCCCCTGCCCCGCCGCTGACGACGCTGAAGCAGTTGGCATCCGGCGACTTGCGGTTGAATTCGATGTTGGTACGAAGGATGCGATAAGCCTCAGCATCCGGGCTGTAGCCGCTGGCGCGATGCAGCACGCCGACGCCCTTGGGCACGACTGCCAGAACGGGCACACCGAGGTGACGCTCGACATCGTCGAGACTCTTCACCGTGGTGTCCATGTATTCGAGGAAGAAGGCGAGGCCGAGGCCGAACATGAGGCCCAATACACCTCCGAGTGCGAGATGAAGCGGGACGTTGGGCTTGGCCGGCTTTCCTTCTGGCTCAGCCTCGGCGTAAATCGTGGCGGGAGACTTCACGAGTTCGATGCCGGCTTTTTCCTCGAAGAAACGAGAGCGCATTTTGACGAGAAGGTCTTCCAGATAGGTAACTTCGTCCTTGGCAGTCTTGTACTCGTTGTAAAGGGACTGCATGCCCATGATCTCCGCCTTGGCCTCGTCGTTGTAGGTCTGGAGGGACTGGCGCTTCTTTTTGGCACCATCAAGCCGATTCTGAAGTCCTGCGACATGCGCCTTGGCGGCCGCGAGAATGAGCGTGCTGTACTGGGCGACCTGACTGTCCACGCTTAGCACCTGGGGATGCTTGATTCCACGGCCATCATTGATCAGTCCCTCGCGGGCCACTTGCAACTCTTGCAGCTTCGAGGTCATCGTCGCGATGTTTTGATTCTCCAGCTTTAGGCCCGATGCCTGCGCGATGAGGTCGTCGGAACTGAGGCTGGAGATTTGATCAATCTCGGTCTGCAGAGTCAGAATGTCCTGGTCGGACTGCATGAGTAACTGCTCGCGGGACATCTGCATGTTTTCCTCTGAGGTGCGGATGTCGCTGCCTGGGTTCAACGAACTGCCTCCACCGACGATCCAGTCGCCGACAATGCCGGCCTTGCGCTTGGCCTCCTGGGAGCGCAGTTGCGCCTGACGGCGGAGGTCTTCCTGGTCGGAGATCTGCTGCTGAAGGACGGTGAGAGCCTTCTGCTTTTTCTCGGTCTCGATGTTGTTGCGCTGCGCCATGTAGCTTTTGGCGACCTCGTTGGCGATGTTTGCCGCGAGCTGCGGGTCCTGATCGTAATAGTCGATGCTGACAAAGTCCGAGCGCAGCATGGACTGGGTTTCGAGATTGGCGCGGAGCTTTGCTAAGGCAGCCTGACGAGAGGGCAGCTCCCAGCGTTTCATCAGATCGAGGGACTGAACGACCGGATACAAGGTGGACGGCTTGGTGATCGTCTCGAACTGGGTTTTGATGTATTCCTGCGTGAAAGCCAAGCTGTCACCCCGGTTGCGGTCGAAGACATTGATGTCCTGCGTGATGCGCTCAATGGTCATCTCAACATGACCGCGATACTTGCGCGGCATGATGTAGGTGAGGATGGCCGCCGCAGCGAAGATGAGGATGAAGCTGAGCGTGATGAGGCCCATGCGATTTTTGACCACCTGCCAGGTGTCCATCGCATGCTTTTGAAATTCATTGCCTGTTTCGTTCATGCCCTCGTTGGCGTTAGATGTTTGGAAAAGCTAACAATGCTCTCTGAAAATGCCGCCAGCGGGAGTTCGTGGATCGAAGCTGCCCGCCGGCGGATTGGGTGTTCTGGCTGTTGTCGGGGGGATCAGAAAGAGGCCGTGGCACCAAGCGAGACACGGTGACGGTCAAACTCACGCAGTGCGTCGGAGGAATCGAGGAACGAGTAGGAGTAGTTGGCGTTGAGATTGAGGTTTTCGAGAAGCTGATAGCCAAGTCCGGCGGAAAGGAGCGCGGAGTGCTCAGTCACATCACCTGCGCCGCCGCTGTCAAACTGGCTGTAGGAATAGGAGGCTCCGCTGTTCACACTGAACCGCTTGGTGATGTTGTGATTGACCTGGATGCCGGTGTTCAAGCCGTAGCGGCTGCTAAAGGCGGCCAACTCAGCCCCGTTGAACCCAAGGGCAGCGAACCAGCGCACCATGGTTTGACGGTCCACCGAGTAATTAAGTGCTGTCTCGGCGTAGGGACCGACCTCGTCCGAACGGTCTGAAGAATAAAACTCAGCACCAGCTCGTGCAGAACCAGACATGCGCTCGCTCCAAGCGTGATCGACACCAGCGAGGGCGAAGTGCGAGTTGATGTCTTTGCCCACCGCCTTGTCGAAGATCATCATGCGGTAACGGTATTCAGCAACGAGACTGGTGCGCTTTGAGATGGCGTAGGAAAACTGCTGCGCGAACAAGTGCGTATAGCGGTCCTCAGGCGTGGCGACGATGTCATCCTCATACGCGATGCCATCCACGGTGTATGACGTGGTGGTGGAGAACCGGGGCGTCCAGGCGTAGCTGACGTTGAAGTTGTTGTAGCCGTAGAGGAACTGGCCATTCCACAGCGTGGTGGAGGCACCAAAGGCGTTGTTAGGCTCCACCCCGTAGGTGAGGAAGAAATTGTTGCTGATCCTCAGCCTCTCAGAGAAGCGATGCTCGAAACTAAAATTGGCCCTGGCATTGTAAAAGGTGTCGTCAAAGCGTGGCACGCCGTCCACGTAATGAATCACGCTGGTATCCAGCGAGAAAGTCCATGGCGTGGTTTGGTCCACGTCGGTGTAGGCGACACCGAATCCTCCCTGCACGTAGGCCGACTCGATATCCTCCACAAAAGGGGAGTTCACCCGGTAACTGAGCGCATCATACCCACCCTGGGAGGTGATCGAAAAGGTGAGCGGCTGCTCGGTTTTGAAATCTGCCGAGTAGTTCTGCACAGCCACTAGCCCCTGGGCACTTAAATTGGCTACACTGAGAACAATTGCCACAAAGAGCAAAATGTGAATGGGAACGCGCATGCGAGTCAGAACAATGATTTCAACAAAAAAAGAAATATCACACCTGACATCACCCCCTCGGAACTGCATTGGATGGCGAAACCGGATTTGTATCTTGCCGAGGCAGCAGAGGACCGAAAACAGGCAGCATCGTAGGAGCACCACGGATGGGCCAATTCATATCAGAAGGTTCTGGTGATTCCAAAACGGGTTCTGGTGATTCCAAAACGGGGTTTTTAACTGGGTTTTTACCAGGGTTTTTTTCAGACAAAATCACAGGATTAATGCCCTGGTCCAGGCTGGAGTCAGCGATTGCCAAACCAGGGACCAA
This sequence comes from Verrucomicrobiaceae bacterium, assembly GCA_964201265.1. GTDB lineage: Bacteria > Verrucomicrobiota > Verrucomicrobiia > Verrucomicrobiales > Verrucomicrobiaceae > Prosthecobacter. The sequence goes on along the minus strand of CAXNGR010000133.1, from coordinate 2,482 downwards.
CTTGCCAGCAGCCTCGTGGATTACGGAGGCCATTTTCGGGGCAACAGAGACCGCAGTCTGCACAATCTGGGCCGCGAGTGCCGGATCTGCCTTGGAGGCAATGATGGCGGCCCGAACAATGTCTGCCGCGCAGCCTTCATTGATCACCAGCGCGTCTTCTACCACCATCAGAACCTTGGATGAGTCCTTGGAGACGGCGACGCTCACGTCGTTGCTGATTTCGGAGCAACCGCTGCTCGACTGAGCATGACTAACGCCGGAATACGTCAACGCGGACAAGCAAGCGAGGAGGCTCGCAAAGCGATAACCAAAGACAGTTTTCATAGACGGCAGTAAATTCACAGGATTTCGATTCGTTACTCAGAGCGGGTAGTGGGAATCGAACCCACATGGCCAGCGTGGAAGGCTGGAACTTTACCACTAAGCTATACCCGCAATAACAACTGAATCCTAACGTGAAATGACAAAGTAACAATCAATTTTTTAGAAATTATTGAAAAATCTAAAATCTAGATTGTTAAACTGTTGAGGAAGACGGCTTTTAAATACCACCTAACATTCAGAACGGCAACCGCATAATTGTCGTGAGAGCTCCTTTTGCGTATTTGATGGCAGATCGAGGTGAGCAGCGCTAAGCTGCAAGACAAACTCACTCGATCTTTCAGCCGCATACTTATGAGAAACAAATTTTATTCAGTCGTTTGCATGATCAGTGTCATTTCGGCGCTTCATGAGTGTTCCGCACAAGAATCATTTTCAAGCAAAGGTGTCCAAGAAGAGAAAGAACTTGAGCCCAAACTGAATAAAGAACTCAAGGATATTATCAAGGTACCTATTTATGATGAGCGACACTTAATGCTTAGGCAATTATCAATTAAATTAGCAGCATCCAATCCAGAATCTGCATGGGAATTGTCAAAAAAAATTCCATTTGTGCCGGACAGGATCGCCTTCTCAGTTCCTCTTATGAGGCAATGGGGACGTGAAGATCCGCTCAAAGCATTAGAGCGCAGCCGTGACCTGCCGGACGGTGAACTGCGGCTGATGGTCGCGAACTCAGCACTCGAAGGCTGGGCCAAGAAAGCTCCGTTGGAGGCACTTCAGTGGGCGAGCGTCAATCTCTCAGCTTCCTACCGCAGAACAGCTTACGCTCAGATTGGGGAAGTCTGGGTGCGCAGTGGTGGTGGTGCTAAGGCCGCAGACTGGGGAATGAACTTGAGCAATGAGATCGAGCGAATTTTTTATGTCGCCGAGGTTCTCGAGAACTGGGCTGAAATTCTGCCTATGGACGCAGCGAATTGGGTTTCCAAGCTCCCCCCAGGAAAATTCCATGATCTCATGATCTCCAAAGCGGTCTATGTATGGGTTCAGCACTATCCCAAGACAGCCGCTGAATGGATAGTCTTGTCTCAGGATTATCATTGGTTGCTACCTAATGCGGTGGGAAAATGGGCGAGATTTGACCACATTGCAGCATCGGCATGGTTGTCATTGATTGCAGACGAGCATTTGTCCGAGTTATGTCATGCAGCGATTGTGACCGAGTGGGCTATATATAATCCCGCTGCAGCATACAAATGGTCAGAATCCAATTTGAAAGGCGAGCAGCTTACGAATGCGCGCAGAATCATTCTCGGAAACTGGACAGCCGACTACCCTCTTGAGGTGCTGATTTGGTCTCAGGATTTAAAGCCCCAAGAGAAGCGCATGTCAGCTTTAGAGGTTATTTTTGAAACTTGGTCCCTAACGGACCTTACAGCCTGCAAAGATTGGGTGAAGAAGCAAAAGGCTGGCCTTGAGAAAGATATATGTCTTAGTCGGCTTGCGGATACGTTGATGGAGTCTGATCCGGAGGAGGCCGCCGAGTTGGCACTCTCGATTGAAAATCCTAGCGTTAAAAAGATGAGCCTCGCTCAAATTATAGAAAATTGGAAAAGGACCGAGCCAGAGAAGGCTAATGCCTGGACTCAAAAACATCCAAATGTCCTTAATTCAGTGAAACCGTAGTTGCGTTCATCGCGGGGGCGAATTCAACTAAAATCAAAAAGCTAAGGATAGACGTGATTATAGTAGAGCCGCTTATAAATCTTGTCCAAATCGGCAAGCCTGCCCCGAAGGATAAAAAACGTTTTCCTTTGGGCCTCTAAGAGGCTATCGCCGCCAAGATCTGTCTGGTTAATTTGATCCGATTGGCTGATGACGCCGCGGTTTCCGATGATATCCAAAAAACTGGGTTGATATATTCTGCCTGAATCGTCGAGGAAGTGTTCCGCAAAGTTTCCGCCCAGTTTAATTAATGCCATTCCTTTGCCGATGTACCCTCTTCCCAGGCTTGTTTGCCCTTTCCAAAAGGTTCCTGCTCCATAAGTGGATTTTTGGAAAACTCTAGCGGTGACCGAAAAAAGTCCCAGCGACCTTGCGATTGTCACATGGCCAGCCTCATGAATAGCAGCAAATGAAAGTGTTCCTATCGGCGCATCAA
>CAXNGR010000132.1:0-8158 GCA_964201265.1 Verrucomicrobiaceae bacterium | reverse complement strand
GAAACGAGTAATTCTTCGCATGGGCATCCGTCCCGGCGATGAGCCAGTTCAAGATCAGCGCATCGAGAAAGCGTCGTGTGTCCACCTCGCGGGCGCTGGAGTGCTCGCGGATGAGCTGCATAATTTGAGCTGCGGAGGGACCGCCCTGGATTTGATACTTGAGATGAGGCATCACCGCCAGTGCCTAGCACATGTCCTCTTGATGGATGCGCTGCACTCGAGCGCCACTTCTCTCACCACCTTCCACTTTTGCCATCTCGGCAGCAATATCCTGACATGTTTGCCCCCGTAGCACTGGCCCTCGACGACAATAAAATTCATGAGCCTGCCTTTGCGATCCGTCAGAGCCATTACCTTGCTGTTGCGTCCGCCCCTTGTTTTGCCCATCGCTTGTGCCTCTGCGCCGCCAACTGGATTGGCAGCGCTTTGATGTGCAACGACATGACTGCCATCTACCAACACGACACGGCTGCCGACCTTGCGAGCAAAGCTCTTGAGCAAGATCAGCCAAAGTCCGCTTCGAGCGAAGGTGCGATGTCACCCATAAATCGTCTGCCAAGGGCCATACTGCGGGGGCATGTCGCGCCAGGGGCCGCAATTACGAAGACGATAGAACAAGGCATCGAGCACCAAGTTCATCTCAGTCACGGGCCGTCCGCCATTTTTTACGACACGACCTTTTTTTAAGAGCCGCTGCTTGAGCGGCCCCCACCATTGAAATCGTTGGTTGAGCATCAGGAAACTTCCATCGCCTAACCACTCATGGGGCACAACTATTCCCTCTTCGTTTTGGGGTTTTAAAACACGGCCTAACTGCCCCACAAGATCGGCACAGCCTTCGGCAGGGGGTGGCGGAGCGTTTGGCGGGGTTTGGCGTTTGTTGGGGCATGCACGCGATGTCTCATGCTCCTGATCCTGAAATGATGGCTTACGATGGTTTCGATGAGAGGCCGTTTTTGGTGTTTTGGGAGATCACGCGGGCTTGTGCGCTGGCCTGCAAGCATTGCCGGGCGGAGGCGCAGTCGCATCGGCATCCGCAGGAATTGAATCGTGAGGAGTCGAGCCTGCTCATCCAGCAGCTCGCGGAGCTGAAGCCGCCGATGCTGATCCTCACGGGTGGTGATCCACTGATGCGGACGGACTGCCTCGATCTGGTGCGGGAGGCGACGGCGGCAGGGCTGCATGTGGGGCTGAGCCCTTCGGCGACGGCGAGGCTGATTCATGCTGACTTTGCGGAGATCAAAGCGGCAGGTGTGGAGCGCATTTCACTGAGTCTGGATGGGGCCACACGGGCCACGCATGATGCGTTTCGCGGCGTCAGCGGCACGTTTGGCCGTACCATCGCAGCGGTGCATCGGGCGCACGCGGCGGATTTGAGCGTGCAGATCAACACGACCCTGACGCGGGGCAATCTGAGCGAGTATGAAGCCTTCAAGAAGCTCATGTTCGAGTTGAAACCAGCGATGTGGAGCGTGTTTCTGCTCGTGCCGACGGGTCGCGCGGGAGCGGCGGATCTGCCGGATGCGCAGGACATTGAATTCATCTTCCGTGATATGGCATCGCTCGTGGGAAAGGCGCCCTTCGCGGTCAAAACGACGGAGGGGCATCACTTCCGCCGCGTGGTGATGCAAACGCTCGGCGTGAGAGCCGGCAAGCATCGCCCGGGCATGCGCTCGCCGTTGGGGATTCGCGATGGGCGAGGGGTGATGTTCATCTCACACACGGGCGTGGTGTCGCCGAGCGGCTTTTTGCCTTTCGACTGCGGCAACGTGCGCGAGGAGCATCCGGCGGAGATTTACCGGCATCACCCGCTGTTTGTTTCGCTACGCGACAACAAGGCGCTCGGCGGCAAATGCGGTCGCTGCGAGTTCAACTCGATCTGCGGCGGCTCGCGTGCACGAGCGTATGGCGTGAGCGGTGATCCCTTCGCGGAAGATCCGGCCTGTGTGTATCAGCCAAGAATGCCTATGGCTTCTTATAAGGAGCTCGTTTGACCTCTTCGACAACGGGAACGTCCTTGTTCATCGCGTCGAAAGCGGCTTGGAGGCGTTTCACTTGGTCGGGATGCTTCGCAGCGACATCGACTTGCTCGCCGGGATCGGCTTGGAGGTCGAAGAGCAGGCCTTTCGCCCCTTCGATGCCCGTTTTGAGGCCGGGGTGGGCATCGATATTGTATTGCTCAAAGGGGGCGAGAATCGTGACACCATCGGGAAGGCGTGGATCGAGCCATTTGCCATCGGGGCCGGGTTTGAGGTTCATTTCACGAGCAGGCAGCAGGTGAAGCTTCCAGCGGGCATCGCGGATGGTGACGAGTTTGGGGCCTTGATGACCGAAAACGAACTCGTGGGGTGATTTGGCATCGCCAGCGAGCACGGGCATCAAATCGCGACCATCGAGCACACGGTCATCGGGCATCTTGGCGCCGGTGGCGGCGAGCACGGTGGCAAAAAGATCCATCATCACGGCCAGTTCACTGCTCACCCGACCGGCGGGAATCTTGCCAGGCCAGCGGGCGATCATCGGGACGCGATAGCCGCCTTCCCAACTCGTGCCTTTCATGCCGCGAAGACCGCCGCAACTGCCGCCGAACCACGCGCCGTTGTCGCTGCTGAAGAGGATGAGCGTGTTTTCATCGACGCCGTTTTGCTTCAACGCATCGAGCACCGCGCCCACGCTGTCGTCGAGATCGAGCAAGGCATCGCCGTAGAGGCCCGCGCCGCTCTTTTGGTAGTTCTTCTCGGCGGCGGCGAGTGGTTTGTGCGGCATCGCTTCGGCGAAGTAGAGGAAGAAAGGCTTCTTGGCGTTTCGCTGGATGAAATCAGCGGCGCGTTTGGCATAGCGGGTGGTGAGCGTGGCCTGCACGACGGGATATTCGGCCACTTCGGTGCCTTCGAGGACCTGCACGGGGCGCATGTCGTTCGAGTAGGGGATGCCGTAGTATTCGTCGAAACCTCGATCGGTGGGAAGCGTGCCGGGTTTATGACCGAGATGCCATTTGCCGACCATGCCAGTGGCATAACCGGCTGACTTCATCACCTGCGCGAGGGTGACTTCACTCTTCGGCAATGCCAGCGCATCCGCCTCCGCGCCGCCATCCGGCGCGGGATTTTGCGTCATGCCGCAGCGGAAGGGGTAGCGCCCGGTCATGAGCGAGGCCCGCGTGGGAGCGCAGAAAGGCGCGGGCGTGTTGAACTGCATCATCTTCACGCCCTCGGCCGCCATCTGATCGATGCGCGGTGTTTTGAACTTCGGATGGCCGTAGCAGCCGAGATCGCCGTAGCCGAGGTCGTCCGCCAGAATGATGACGACATTGGGTGGAGCCGAAAATGATGAATGGAGAGCCGAGCAAAGCGAGACAGCCAACACCGCGAAGCGTGTGCTGCTCTGGAGGAGTGTGCGAAGCAGGGCCATGAGGAATGACGAAAGGGTGAGGAGCTGGCGCATCATGCCACCCTCAAACGACGGAGAGGCCCGGGCATTGCGCTTTTTACGGTTCGACAGCTCTGGAGCGGATCGCCGGTTTGAAGCGGCAAAGTTGAGGAGTCAGAGAAAGAGCCGTAATTTCCTATGGCGTTTATAATTTGTATCGGCTAGAATAATTAAACTATCCGGGAAATGACCAGTTCCGACCCCATTCGCATCTTGATCGTCGAAAACGAAGGCCTCGTGGGCTGCGACATGGCCGCGTCTCTCGGCAAGTTCGGTCATCATGTCGTCGGCATCTGTGCCTCCGGGGAGGAGGCGCTGGAGAGGTTCGCTGACCTGCGGCCTGACCTCGTGCTGCTGGATGTCCATCTTTCCGGCCAGCTTGACGGCATCGACACCGCGCGTGAGCTGCAGCGCCGCAGCAAGGTGGCGATCGTTTATGTGACGGCTTGCGCGGATCTGGACACTGTGGCACGCGCCCGCCAGACGCATCCTCAGGGCTATCTTTTAAAGCCCTTCAATCAGGATGAGCTGCGCCTAGCCGTCGAGGTAGCCGCACAACGCCACTTCGAGGAGCGGCAGAGGCAGCGGCGTGAGCACAGTTACTTGGACGCTTTTCAAAGCTTGGCCGATGGCGTGATCGCTGCGGATCTGGCTGGCGGCGTCATCTTCATGAATCCTGCGGCCTCTCGTGCCACCGGCTGGTCTTCGGAAGAGGTGGTCGGACACTCCTTGAACGAGGTTTTTCGCATCTACCAGGCCAGCGGTGAACCGGCGGAGGTTTTGCCTGCGGACACTAGCCCGCAGGCTGCCGAGCGCACGGTCTTTCTCACCACACGGGCCGGAGAGCGCCTAGCAATCCAGGACCGCACGGCCCCGCTGCGCGATGAGCAGGGCCAGCTCACCGGTCTGATCATTCTCTTCCGTGCCGCCTCTGCCGCGCCCTCTCCTGTAGCCGAGTCCCACCGCAATTCCGCGCCGCTCGTCGATGTGGTGGAAAGCATTTCCGATCCGCTCTTTGCCCTCGATTCCCGCTGGCGAGTGACTTACGCGAACGCCAGTGCCCTACGGCTGTTTGACCGCCAGCTCCAGGACATGCTGGGCCTGTCTTTGTGGGATCTCATGCCCGCCGCCACGCGTGATGCGCACTACGAGGCTCTGGCGCGCTCCATGCTGCACCGGGAGACGGTGAACCGTGAGCTGTTCCTTGATGAGAAGCAGATCTGGCTCGAAGTGCGTGGCTATCCTTTCGGTGAAGGCATGCTATTGCTCGTGCAGGATGTCACCGCGCGTCGTGAAGAAGCTGAGCGACGCAACCGCATCGACCGCCTCGAATCTCTCGGTCTGCTGGCGCGGGGATTCGCGCATGATTTCAACAACCTGCTCACCGTTCTGCTTGGAAACATCTCGCTTGCCGAGATGCGCTTACGTAACGCCATCACGCTGCCAGAGCTGCACACAGCCAAGCAGGCCACGCTCCAGGCACAGAACCTCGTGCAGCAGCTCCTCACCTTTGCTCGTGGTGGAGCGCCGATCAAAACGCAGATCCACCTTGGCGATCTGATCGACACCTTCTTCACGCACCACACCCGCGCCAACCGCATTGAGTACCGCATCGAAGTGCAGTCCGGTTTGCCGCAAATCGCCATCGACGGCGCTCAGGTCCGCCGCCTGCTGAGCAATCTCATTCGCAACGCGGAACAAGCACAGACCAACGGCGGTGAGATCATCATCCGCTGCTTCGCGCCCGACCACGCCGAGATGTTTCCTGGCGAGATGGTCACAGACACGAACTTCCAGCCCTCCGGCCTGGCCATCGAGGTCGTGGACAAAGGCGAGGGCATCCCCCCTGACCACCTGCCACACATTTTCGAGCCGTATTTCAGCACCCGGAAGGCCGACAACGCCACTGGACTCGGCCTCACCGTCTGCGAATCCATCGCCAAGGCCCATGGCGGCTCGCTCACGGTGCGTTCGGAGCCAGGACGCGGCACCACCGTGCGCTTTTACCTCCCGCTCGACTCAGATGCCGACGAAGCAGATGCCTTTGGACTCAGCAAGGTCTTTGATGCTCCGCCGGAAGTCGAGGTCGCCGCGCCGCGCATCCTCGTCCTGGAAGACGATCCGCTCGTGCGCTCTCTCATCGTCCGTAATCTCACCAGCAACGGCTTCGATGTCACTGAAAGCGCCGAGGGCAGCGACACCGTGCGGCTTTACCAGGAAAGCATGAGCCAGGGCCGAGCCTACGATCTCGTCATCCTTGATCTCAGCATCCCGAACGGCATGGGCGGCATCCGTGCCATGGAAAAACTCCGCGCCCTCGATCCCGAGGTCTTCGCCATCGTCTCCAGTGGTTACTCGGACGATCCCGTCATGGCCAACCCGGCCTCCTACGGCTTTGCCGCCGTGCTGCCAAAGCCTTACGAGCCTGCCGACATGCTGCGCCTCGTGCGCAACATCCTCGCCACACGCGGGATACGACGCGCGTCATAATTCAGGCCCGCGTTGACAGCGGCGCGACGTTTGGGAAAGAACCCCATGCGTGAACAAGACCTCTTCGACAAGCTACGCAAAATCGAGCGCCTGTACGCTGGTGCCACGACGCATGGTGAAAAAGAAGCCGCCGCCGAGGCCATCGCCCGCATCAAACGCCGCCTCGGTGAAACCGCTAAGGTGGACCACCCCATCGAGTACAAGTTCACGCTCGTCGATGGCTGGTCTCGCAAGCTCTTCATCGCGCTGCTGCGACGTTATTCGCTCAAACCTTATCGCCGCGCCCGTCAGCGGCGGAATACTGTCATGGTCAAAGTGCCGCGCAGTTTTGTGGAAGAGACCCTGTGGCCTGAATTCATCGAACTCAGCGATGTGTTGCAGGCTTACCTCGACGAAGTGACTCAGCGCGTGATCTCGCAGGGCATCCACGCCGATGAAGGCGAGGAGGAGATTGTGGCGGAGGATTTCTTGGGCTAGCATCCGCCTGTCGGCCAGCAGTGACGATTGAACAATTCCCACACACCGGCTCTCAAACTCCACTGCCGCAGAAACACGGCCTATATTTGATGAAAACCAAGCATGCCACCAAAGTCGGAGCCGTCACCTGCGCTGTGCTGGCATCCGCGTTGTCCGCCACACAGGCAGCCCATCCACCTGCCGCCAAAGTCATCGAAGCCCAGCGGCGTATGGACGCCACGGGCGCGGGCAGCTTCCACCGCATCGGCCTGCTGCGTGAGCTGCACAACGCCCGGCAAAACCTTGCTAAGCAGCAGAAAGCCGATCCGGCTGAGAAAAAAGTCCGTGTGTCGAAAAGCTGAATTGCATTTCCATCGTCGCCACGGTTTGATGGCGGCGCATGAAACGCTTAATCCTTCTTCTCGTCTCTCTCTCCACCATCGGCACCGGTGTCGCACAGGCCCAGGTGCCGCCGCGTCCGGCCCTCATTGAATCCTACCGCCGTCAGGACCCCACCGGACGTGGCAGCTTCCACCGCAACGGCCTGTTCCGTGAGTTGGAGAATAGCAACTCCCTGTCTGCTGCCGCTGGCGAGACTGAACCTACTCAGGCGGAAAAAGCCGGCTGGTATCAGTCCATGGGAGACATCCTCTCCATGCAGTTCCGGGCGAACTCGATGTTCTTCGCCTCCGACAACATCTTCAACACCGAGGAAGATGAGCAGACCGACACGCAGTTCGCACAGTTCGTAGGCGTGTCGCTCGACGCGCAGTTCGATGAACATTGGAAACTCGCCAACAGCTTTGACCAGGCTTGGTTCTGGCATGGCAAAGGCGCAAACTCGGCGAATGACTTCATCACCAGCACCTTCCGTCAGGCGCTGAGCTATGAGCGGCTGCTGTTCAATGACAAAGTCAGCATGACCATCCCGCTGAGCTGGCAGTTCTCCCGCCTCTTCAACCGCTCCACCGGAGATCGCACGCTCGACACATACACCTACGGCCTTGCCACCGAGTTCTCGTGGTTCCTCAAGTCGTGGCTCATCCCCACCTTCAGCTATCAATACAGCTACCAGGACTCCGGCAGCCCTAACGGCCCCGTGCCGGACAAGCACAAACACGACTTCAATCTCGGCCTCACCTTCATCCCGTTCGAAGGGAAGAAATTCTTTATCATCCCCAGCGTCCAGTACAGCCACGAGCAGTTCATCGACCTTGTGCGTCGTGACAACGCATGGACCCCCACCCTCACCGTGAGCTGGCAGCCGCTCGATTTCCTCGCTGTAGATGCCGTGGGCAGCTACACGGACTCCGATTCCACACTGGAAGGCTCCAATTTCGACGCGCTGACCGGCACGCTCTTCGTGCGCCTGTTCTACAACTGGTAAGCCTCCCGCCAGCCCTCGTCTTCATGCTCCGGCGTGCGCCCCTTGCGGCCACGCCGGATTTTTTATGCCTTTCTGCACAAGTTCCACCAGTGGCGTGCATCCGGGCTGTGAAACCCACACGGTTCTCACATCCACACACATCCATCACCATGAAAACGAAATCGCATCTCCTCGCCCTCCTCGCCGTCGCCATCAGCAGCACCCAGCTCCACGCCGGCCTTCCGCCCACGCTCAAGACCGCCACGGCGCCAAAAGTCACCGTCGCCGCGCCACGCGTGGTGGTGCCGCCGAAAGTCACCGTCGTGAAGGCTCCGGCGGTCAAGGTTCCTGTCGTCAAAGCGCCCGTCGTGCCGAAGATCGTCGCCGTGCCCCGTTTGCCTGCGGTGGTTCGTGTGC
>CAXNGR010000131.1:0-8165 GCA_964201265.1 Verrucomicrobiaceae bacterium | reverse complement strand
CTATAACTCAGCGGCTTTGGCAAAATTCACCGCGATGGCGGAGAAGGACAGCTCGCCCATTGTGCGGCTTTACCTCGCGGCGGCGCTTCAGCGCATGAACCTGGCGGAGCGCTGGCCCATCGCGCAGAACCTCGTCGCTCATGCGGAGGACGCTGCAGATCACAACTTGCCGAAAATGCTATGGTTTGGCATCGAGCCGATGGTCGAAGCTGATGCCTCGCGTGCGATGGCGCTTGCCACGCACAGCAAGATCCCGCTGCTTGCGCCATTCATCGCCCGCCGCGCCATCGCTGCCAAGCAACTCGAACCCGTGGCTGCCACACTGCTGAGCAACACCGATCTCGCCCTGCGTCTCCAGCTTCTGGAAGGCGTGCGTGATGGCCTCAAATCGCTGGGCCGCAATGTGGTCACAAAGCCGAAGAACTGGGACGAAGCCTTTTCCGCGCTCGATGCCACCAAGGATGCCAAGCTCACCGACTTCACCGCGCAGATCGGCCAGCTCTTTGGCGATGCCAAAGCCGCCGCAGCCCAGCTCGCCGTGCTCAAGGACAAAGCGGCACCTATTGAGCGTCGCCGACAAATCCTGACCGCCTTTGCCCGCGATGCGTATGCAGCCGCTCTACCCGTGGTGCTGTCTCTACTGGATGAACCCGCCGTGCGCCGCGATGCCATCCGCGCTCTGGCTTCGTTCGACGCACCGCAGATCGCGCCGACCTTGATCCAGCGTTACGCCAAGCTTTCAGCCGCCGAGAAAGCCGAGGTCGTCATCACGCTCTCCGCCCGCCGCAGCACCGCCAGCGCCCTCGTCGCTGAGTTGAAGAAGAACACCATTCCGAAGACCGATGTCACCGCCTTTGACGCACGACAACTCTACCGCGTGCTCGGACCATCGTTTGTCGAGTTCTGGGGTCCCATCACCCAGCTCGCCAGCGATAAACAGGCTGAGATGGCGAAGTATAAAGCCATGCTCACCGATGCCGTGATTGCCAAAGCCAATACCAGTAAGGGTCGCACTATCTTCGAACGCACCTGCATGGGCTGCCACATGCTCTATGGCGCAGGCGGCATTGTTGGCCCCGATCTCACTGGCTCCAATCGCGCTAATCTCGACTACATCCTCGCCCAGATCATCAACCCCAGCGAGGTCATGCAGGAAAGCTATCAACTCGTCATCGTCACCACCCGCGATGGCCGCACCCTCTCCGGCACGGTCGCCGCCGAAGACAATCAGCAGCTCACGCTCCGCCTTGTCGGCCAAGACAGCATCGTCACCAAATCCGAGATCCTCTCCCGCGAGAAATCTCCCATCTCCATGATGCCCGAGGGCCTGCTCAAAACCCTCAAAGACGACGAAGTCCGCGACCTCATCGCGTATCTGCGCACCACTGCGCAGGTGCCGCTGCCAAAGCAGTGATGCCGTGAGGCGCACTTTGCGTCAGCCAACCAAACGGGTCCGTCGAATGCCCCATCCTGCCGCCGACAGTTTGACGGCAAGGCCTATGTGGCGGTATAGAAAGCATCATGACACGGACTCAACTCCAGCTCCCCGACCCGCTCTATCAGCGGCTCAAAGAGATCGCCGAGCAGCAAGACTGGTCGCTCTCGGAGGTCATGCGCAAGGCTACCGAGCACTTCATCACCCGTTTCCCAGAGGACCCAAAGCCCAAGGCTGTTTGGAGATTCCCCACGCTCGACTGTGGCGGGGATTTCCTCACAGATCCCGCCAGCCTGCGGCCTGAAGCCGATACCATCCTTCAGCGCTTCGGCTCATGATCCACTTCGCCGACACGAACTTTTTCCTCTACTTGGCGAAACCCGATTCACCGCATCTCGAGGCCGCCCAACGGTTCTTTGAGGAAGAGTCTTCCGGCAAGCAACGCTTCCTACCCGCGCGTTTCGCATTGCCCCTGCGCCACCCACTTTGCCACCACAAACGCGAAGCACTTCGATGACATTGAATTTGAGAAGCTGGGGATTCTACTTCTATCTTGGTTGCTGAACCCAGAACGCCATGAGCAAAATCAACCGAACCACTATCGAGGTCCATGGTCACTCCATCGCAATCCAGAACCGGGATAAGCAGGACTACATATCACTGACCGACATCGCCCGGTATCGGAACTCACAAGAGCCTTTTGCGGTCATCAACAACTGGATGCGAAGCCGCAGCACCATCGAGTTCCTCGGGCTATGGGAGAAGCTGTGCAATCCAGATTTTAAACCTCTCGAATTCGAGAGGTTTAGAAATGAGGCCGGCAGCAACTACTTCGTCCTGTCGCCACAGCGTTGGATTGAGGACACTCAAGCCATTGGGATCACCTCGAAGTCAGGCCGCTACGGCGGCACCTTTGCCCACAGGGACATCGCCTTTGAGTTCGCTTCGTGGATTTCATCCGAGTTCAAGCTCTACCTAATTGTCGAGTTCCAGCGCCTCAAGGATGAGGAGAATGACCGTCTCAAGCTCGATTGGAACCTCCAGCGCACCCTCGCCAAGATCAACTACCGCATCCACACCGATGCCATCAAGGAGACGCTCATCCCGCCCTCCATCACCAAGGCTCAAGCAAGCTCCGTCTATGCCAGCGAGGCTGATCTACTGAATGTCGCCCTCTTCGGCCAGACCGCCAAACAATGGCGTGATGCTCACCCCGATGCTGAGGGCAACATCCGCGACCACGCCCCACTGGAGCAGCTCGTCGTCCTCACCAATCTCGAAAGTCTCAATTCCGTCCTCATTCGTCAGGGTTTGCCGCAGTCGGAACGGCTCCCCACGCTCAACGGAATCGCGATCACGCAGATGAAGACGCTGCTTGCGGCGAACAACGTGAGGCGGCTTAAGTAACAGTTCAATGTCAAGCACCGCCGCCATCCTCAGCGCCTTCGGCGTCACCCAGTTCGCCACGGCGAACGAGAAGCACTTTGAGGTCTTTGGGTTTGAGCGGGCGTGGAGTCCTATAGGATGAACCGCCCCTACTTCAGTTCATCGGTCGCCGAACTTGAGTCCTTATTTGATGGGAATCTTGGCAACCATGCAGTGCTTGAATCGCTGCTAGACGAGCTGATGCACCGCTCGGCAAAGCGAGCGGTGCATCTTCGATCAAAGATTGAGGCAGCACTTGGACACACGCCTTCCAAACCGCCTCCGCCATCAACTCCAGAGTTCGACTTTGGGGATAAGACGATCCCTTCAGAACCACCGCCCAAAACTCAGCCACCGCCGCCTGCGCGTCCGCAACGACCAAAACCAGAAGCGCAGCCTCCCCCTTCGCCCTCCGGTCAAGCGCCGCCCCAGGCAAAGGTAAAACGCAAATGGTCCAATGATGATCCCGCGCCATTTCCGCCGGTGTCGAACAGGCCAACGGAGATTCTGAATGCATGGTCGGCCATCGAGATCTTGTCCCCACCGACGTTTGACCGTCCACAATCCCTCGCAGGAGGAGATTCATCAAGAGTGGTTCGTTTGGATGAATTGGCTCTACCTTGGGAGCGTGGTGAACGTTCTCGTCCGAATCAGCGCCTCTATTATCAAGTTGTCCTTGGCTCGGTGGAACTCGAGCCTGCCATCGAGGCATTGGTGGAACGGTTTGGAGATAGTCGGGCCGAACGCCCGTCTGCGAGAGGAAATGCAGTGCTAGCAGCGCTTGTTGTCGATAAGTCTGGAAAGCTTGTTGAGGATCCAGCGATTGGAGTTTCGAGTTTCGGATGGGGACTGATGACCGCGCTCACGGGTGATCTTGCAGACTTAGCAGGCTGGCCCGATGTAGAAAAGCGTCTGGTTGACGAGATCGAGTCAGCCTTGCGCCCGCCAGAAGTCTCAGACGATGATGAAGAGTGGCGAAGCAAGCCACTAACCCGGCAGTCCATTGAAAGAGCACATCGAGCATTGGTCTCCATGCTCGGACTACCTGATGAATGGGTCCACTCGCCAGATTTTGCGATTCGTTCGTATGTCTATTTCAAAGACCCAAGCCCACCCGAGCCGCTATTGCTCAATAGCTTCTTCCTCGGGGATTTAGCGACTGCCAAGCAGCTATTCTTGGCGGGAGAAGCTAACCACAATCTAAAGGCCTACTTGGGCGCATGGGTGCCACCATTGCGGAGCAATATTCTCGAAGACACATCTGTTCTTGAGTCAGCTTTGAGACCGCTATCAACGCCTCTGGCTCGGTGGCCTTCGAATGGAAGGCACCCCTTGGCTCTGCTACAGCAAGCGGCAGTGAATCTGGCTTTCAGCAAGACGATTCCAGAAGGCATCATTGGAATCAATGGCCCTCCTGGAACCGGAAAAACAACCTTGCTTCGTGATGTGCTGGCAAATGTTATCGCGGACCGCGCAACAGCACTTCTAGCTTTTGCTGATCCAGAAGATGCATTCGAGCACTCCGGCGAAAAGCTCATGGTTGGAGGCTCATGGCTACATCTCTACAGACTCCACTCCTCACTGAGGGGCTTTGAGATGGTCGTGGCGTCATCAAACAATAAGGCCGTCGAGAACGTGAGCGCCGAGCTGCCCGGTCTCGCCCAAATCGCTGATGACGCTCCTCACCTCCGATACTTCAAGACGCTCTCGGATACGCTTCACGGAAGTGAGACTTGGGGTGCAATAGCCGCAGTGCTGGGTAATGCCCAGAACAGGTCGAAGTTCAAACAACAGTTCTGGTGGGATGACGACTGCGGTTTAAACAACTACCTTCGAGCTGCTAGCGGCAGCCGCCAGGAGGTCCAAGTCGAGAATCTCGACACGGGAATCATGGAGCTTAAGCTACCGCACATAGTTCTGAGTGAAGACCCTCCTATATCGAAGAAAGATGCGCTCAAACGTTGGGAGGCAGCCAGTAAGCGATTCAAGGATGTTCGCGAGAAGTGCCTGTCATGGTTCGCATTGCTTGAGTCGCTCCGGACTGATCTTGAAAGAACCCCTGGTCTCCATGCAGCGAAACGTGCCGCCCTAGATTCAGAGCATCGTGCCGTTGAGCACGAGAACCAAAGACGCACAGCACTTGATCATGCTGAAACTCAACTCGGAGCCATTCAAAGCGAGATTGCCCAACTAACCGTGAAAGAAGAGGAGCTGTTCAAGCTCCGGACAGCAGCCACACAATCGAAGGCAGGCTTGTCCAAGATTGAAGCTACTTTAAGAACGCATGAGAAAAGCAAGCCCGGTGCCATTCGTCAGCTCTTCAACCGACAAGGCATTAGCCAATGGCAACTACACCTGGATCACCTCAGATCGGCCCTTGAGGCGGCAAAATCACAATACTTTGCCTGCGCCGACAAGCTTCAACAGATTGAAGCGACATGGGCTTCTGATTTGAACAGGCTTTCCGCTCTCCGCGTGAACCAGCAGCACGCCCTTTCTAAACGAACTGCGACGGCAAATGAACACGGGAGTGCTCTCGCCAAACTTAGAGATGCTAAATATCAGAGCCAGCAGGCAGGCGGAGTTCTCGCAAAGGCCCTTGAGCGCCTAGCAGAAGCCCGGGCCAACCATGGAGCGACTCTTTTGGATCGAGAGTTTTGGGAGAAATCCCATGAGCACCGGCAAACGAGTTCGGCATGGTTTACTGATAAATCACAGCGCGCCCGAGAAGAACTGTTTATCGCCGCAATCCAGCTCCATAAAGCCTTCATTGACGCTGCTGCCAAGCCGCTTCGCCACAATCTCGGCGCGTTGATGAATGTCTTTTCGTCTCAATCACTACCGACCGCAGCGAAGCAAGCTTTGCTAGGGGATCTATGGTCCACGTTGTTCCTGGTGGTTCCGCTTGTATCGACAACATTTGCGTCCGTTCAACGAATGCTAGGTCGGTTGCCTGTAGGTGGTTTAGGCTGGCTCCTCATCGACGAAGCAGGCCAAGCAGTGCCTCAAGCTGCGGTTGGCGCGATCATGAGATCGAAACGTGTCGTTGTTCTCGGTGATCCCATCCAGATAGAGCCAGTGGTGACTTTGCCAGACGTTTTGACCCAGAGCATTCTCCGTCGATTCGGAATCGACCCGGATCGCTTTGGTGCCCCGGTTGCATCGGTGCAAACCCTTGCTGATGCCGCCTCACCAGTGATGGCTGAGTTTCCAACCAAGCATGGCAGCCGATTCGTGGGGGTTCCGTTGCTGGTGCATCGTCGCTGTAGCTCCCCGATGTTTGAAATTGCGAATAACATCGCTTACGCGGGATTGATGGTGTCTGCCAAGAAAGCGAAGCCTTCACTCATTCTTGATTGCCTGGAGCCATCTCGCTGGATTGAGGTTGAAGGAGGTGGCGAAGATAAGTGGTGCGAAGAAGAGGGGATACTCGTGCTCAAGATGCTTCAAAAGCTCCGCACAAACAACGTCGAGCCAAGTCTCTACATTGTGAGTCCATTTGTCATCGTAGCGGAAAGACTCCGCCAGCTCGTCCTCAAGTCGAAAGTTCTTCAAGGGTGGGTTGATGAGGACGATTGGGCGTGGGCAAGCACTCACATAGGCACCGTTCATACGGCACAAGGTCGGGAAGCCGAGGCTGTGATATTTGTCCTGGGCGCACCGAATCCAGCTCAGACAGGTGCACGTGGTTGGGCAGGAAGCCGACCAAACCTGCTGAATGTCGCGGTAACTCGTGCAAAAGAAGCAGTGTATATCATTGGTAATCGCCGCTTATGGCGCGAAGCGGGCGTCTTCGGCGAACTGGATATCCGCATCGGGGGCTGATTGGCCAGACCTGCGAGGCTTGATTTTTCCTCACAAAAGGCAGCCTATTGTCATAAGCTCTTTCTTGCATAATATGCCCCTCGCCCCTGTCCCTTCGGCACGAGGTAGCCTTTCTCGATGAGTTCCTTCAGGCGCAGCTTCACCGTGCTGGGCTTGCCTTTCGTGAGCTTCACGATCTGGCTGACCGTGGGGTTTCGTGATCGGTTAGGAGGGCGACGATCTTCTTGGCGAGCGGGTGGAGGTCGGTGGCTTGGGTGGGCTGCTGATCAAACATGAGCCGGAACGCCTGTGGATCAGCCATGCTGGCGAAAAAGGCGCTTTGGAGTGACATGGCAGGATGAAAACAACTTTTGGCAGACCTAGGCCATGGTTTCCCGGATCGAAAGGCGTTTTACTTTCATCATGAAATGCCGCCGCTTTTTCTACCTCCTCACTCTTTGCCTGCTGACTGCGCTCGTCGTTTTCAGCAATCTTGTCCGCGCCGACGAACCACCGCTGCGTGTGGCGGTCACGCCGGATTCGCTGCGCTTTACGTGGCCGCCCAGCGCGAGAAAGACGGAGATTCGCGAGTCGCCGCTGCATACCTCGGCAGCGGAAGAAAGCCGCGTTCTGTGGAGTGGTGAGGGTGCTGAGGCAACGGTGCCGCGCTTCGATGGCAAACGCGACCGACTGTTCGCGAAGTTTGAACTCCGCGCGGGTGGGAAGGCGCTTGGTCCGCCGCAGCATGTCACGGATTTCTCCGCGCTCCCGCAGCGGACGAAATCCCTCGGCTCGCTCGCGAACAAGAAGGGGATCGCCTGCCTGCTCGACGTGGAGGATGGCAAGGCGCTCGGCTTCGGGCAGTCGAACCAGAACATCAACATCGGATGGCTGATCGATTGGCAGAGCGTGGAACCCAAGCTCAGCTTCGAGTTTGAGGGGAGAAAGATCGGGCTACGTCCGGCTGCGGTCGCGGCGCTTGATCGCGATTTGCAGGCGCTTCACGCGGCCAAGATGCGGGTGACCGGCATCCTCGGGAATACCGTTCAGAAGACCATGTCACGAACATCGCCGCTCGTGCATCCCCTCACCGATCCGGCGACGGTTCCGGAAGGCCCGGCGGCGTTCAACACGGCGACGGAGGAAGGCGTCTTCTTCTACCGTGCGATCCTCCACTGGCTGGTGGATCGCTACACCCGCGAGGACGCAAAGTTTGGCCAGATCGCCGGACTCGTGATCGGCATCGAAGTGCAGAACCACTGGGGCTGGTATCACCTTGGCGCGGTCGAGCCGGAGGTGTTGTTGCGTGAATACAGCGTCGCGCTGCGCATCGCCGATCTGGCCACGCGCAGTGTGCATGCGGACTTCCCGATCTTTATCTCGCTCGACCATCCCTGGACGCTTACCGCGACGACGGATCGCACGCACGACTTCACCGGCCTGGAGGTTCTGGAAGGAGTCCACGAGCGTGCGAGACGGGAAGGCGATTTCCCATGGAACC
>CAXNGR010000130.1:0-8175 GCA_964201265.1 Verrucomicrobiaceae bacterium | reverse complement strand
TTCACCGTCCAATAATCGGCACCGTCGATTTTTTCGCGCTGGGCGTCGCCCCAGGACTTGATGCTGTCGAGCTTGATCTCAGTGACCTCGCCAGCCTTCATGCTGGCAAGCAGGATCGGGTAAGTGCCGTCCTCAGCCTTGGTAGGCTTGTCATCGCTGGCGCTGCCCCCGCCCCCGCCCGCGGACATCGCTGGAGCGTTTTTGGCGCGATCGGCGGCGGCGAGTTTGTATTCGTGGGCTTTGCGTGCCTGCTCGGTCTGGGCGACTTTGATCTGCTCGTAGGCGGCGGCGAAGACCTCCTTAAAATCGGTGTCGTCCATGGCCACCAGACCACGCATGGGAGAGCCTGGGGAGGCACCGACCTCGAGATTCGTCCCTTGCTGCCCCATGACGAAGATTTTCGCGCCCGACTTGAAATTGGAGGCAGCGGTGGCCTTGCCCATCTGCATTTTGATTTCGAGGTCTTTCTTCATCGTGACCTGCTTCGGCGAGGTGAAGAACCCCTTCGGCACGACCGCCCAGTTTTGCGTGACTTCATCGACGGAAGGGAAAACCGGCGCAACGAAAGCATTCGGGTCAACCGGCGGCGGCTCGGGCAGCTTCGGCATTTCAGGCTTCGGTTCCGGCTTGGGCTCGGGCTTGACCTCCGCCATCGGCTCGGGCTTCGGCTCTTCCTTGACGACCGGCTTCGGCACCGGGGCGACGGCGACGACTTTCTTCGGCGGCGCTGGCGGCACATGCTTCGTGAACTTCATGGCATCAGCAAAGGGCGGATACACATACTCGTAGGCGACGTAGCCAACAGCGGCGGCCAGGATGATGACGATGAGAGGTTTCATGGTGGGTGGAGTCTAAGGGGGAGGCGGTGAAATGCAACCTGCGCGGCAGTCTCGTCGATGCAACGACCTTCAACGAGCGTTTCTTGGGCTTGATCTCCCCTGCCCCACGCGGCTTGTGTGGATGCATGCCAGAAGACGTGATCCGCGTGCGTGGCGCACGGCAGCACAACCTCCAGAACATCGACGTGGACATCCCACGGCATAAGCTCGTGGTGCTGACCGGCGTGAGTGGCAGCGGGAAGTCGTCCCTGGCATTCGACACACTCTTCGCCGAGGGCCAGCGGCGCTATGTGCAGAGCCTTTCCGCCTACGCCCGGCAGTTTCTCGACCAGATGCAGAAGCCGGACGTGGATTTCATCGAGGGGCTGTCGCCAGCAGTTGCCATCGAGCAGGTTCACTCGAATCCGAACCCGCGCAGCACCATCGCCACGGTGACGGAGATCTACGACTACCTCCGCGTGCTCTACGCCGTGGCCGGACAGCCGCACGATCCCCAAACCGGCGAAAAACTCCTGCGCAGCACCCCGCCAGAGATCGCGGACAAGATTTTGGCGCTCGGTGAAGGCACCCGCGTCATGGTGCTCTCGCCGCAAACCAGCGCAAACGGCACGGACACGCGTACGCTGTTTGAAAAGCTCAAACGTCAGGGCTTCGTTCGTGTGCGGCTCAATGGCGAGATCGTGGAGTTGGAAGACACGCTCAAACTGGCCGCCAACGAGCAGCAGCAGGTGCAGATCGTCATCGACCGCCTCGTGGTGCGTGCGGATTCACGCCAGCGGCTCATGGAGGCCATCGAGAGCTCGCTGCACTGGAACGAGCGCGAGGTGCAGTTCCTCGTGAACCTCGATGGCAGCGACGAAATTCTCAGCTACACCACTGCGTTCGCCAATCCACGCACCGGTTACGTCATCGAACGCCTCACACCGCAGCATTTCTCCTTCAACACGCACCTCGGTGCCTGTCCCACCTGCGAAGGCACCGGCATGACGCCGACGCCAGACGCGACACTGCTGGTGCCCGACGAGTCCAAATCGCTCGCCGATGGCGCGATCAAAGCCTGGTGGGCGCGACATCCAAAGGTTCGCGTCATTTTCAATCAGAGCGTGGAAGCACTGGCGAAGCACTTCGGTGCCTCGATGGACGTTCCGTTCCAAACTTTGCCCCAGGCCTTCAAAGACGCCCTGTTTCACGGCACTGGCGACGTCGCCATCGCCACGGGTTGGAAGAAATCCGACCACACACGCAGCGTCGCAAAACCGTTTGAAGGCCTGCTGCCCGAAATTGCCCGCCTTTATCAAAGCGCCGAAAGCGACGCCCTCCGCTCCGCCCTCACGCGCCTCATGAATCCTCAAGCGTGTGCGATGTGTGGGGGTAAGCGGCTGAAACCGCAATCGCTCGCCGTTCGGCTAAGTTCCAAGTTTCAGGTTTCAGGTTTCAAGTTGGATAACGCGCGTGATCCCAACCTGAAACTTGAAACTTTAAACTTTAAACCCGGCTACGATCTCAACATCCATGAGTTCACCGCACTGCAAATCCGCGACGCTCTCACCTGGATGCGCGAGCTGGAAGTCACCGAGCAGCAGAAAGCGTATGTCGGCGAGTTGCAGCGTGAGATCGTGAAGCGCATCGAGTTCCTGGAGCAGGTCGGATTGGGCTATCTCGCCTTGAATCGAGAAAGCGGCACGCTGTCCGGCGGCGAGATGCAGCGCATTCGACTTGCCTCGCAAATCGGGGCCGGACTTGCAGGGGTGCTTTACGTCTTGGACGAGCCCAGCATCGGCCTGCATCCCTCCGACAACGAACGTTTGATCCAAACGCTGCTGCGTCTGCGCGATCTCGGCAACACCGTGCTCGTCGTCGAGCACGACGAGGCCACAATGCGTGCCGCCGATCACATCATCGAACTCGGCCCCGCCGCCGGCCCGCATGGAGGCAAACTCGTCGCCCAAGGCACGCCCGCTGAAATCGCCGCGAATCCGAACTCGATCACCGGCGCTTATTTGAGCGGCAAAACTCGCATCCAGGCCACCGCACTGCCACAAACCCTTTTAACCGAGAACCAAGGGCCAAGAACCAAGAACTCATTAACGATTCACGGTGCCAGCGAGCACAACTTGCGTAACGTCACCGCCGCCTTCCCGCTCGGCAGCTTCACCTGCGTCACCGGGCCGTCTGGCAGCGGCAAATCAACTTTGGTCGATGACATTCTCATGCGGGCGCTGCGCCGCCATTTTTACGACGCCAAGGACATCCCCGGCAAGCACGAGCGCATCACCGGCCTCGAACACCTCGACAAAGTCGTCGTCATCGACCAGTCGCCGATTGGACGCAGTCCGCGCTCGAATCCCGCCACTTACACCGGCGCGTTTGGCCCCATCCGCGAGCTGTTCGCTCAGCTTCCACTGGCCCGCATGCGTGGTTACGATGCCGGACGCTTCAGTTTCAACACACCCGGCGGTCGCTGTGAAAAATGCGAAGGCGACGGCTCCATCAAGATCGACATGCACTTCCTCGCCGACGTCTATGTCACCTGCGAATCCTGTAAAGGCCGCCGCTACGGCGCGGAGACACTCGAAGTCACCTTCAAAGGCAAAAACATCGCCGACGTGCTCGAAATGACCGTCAGCGAAGCCGCACGCTTCTTTGACCGCAACAACGCCATCGCCCCGAAACTGCGCACGCTGGAGGACACCGGCCTCGGTTACATCAAACTCGGCCAAAGCGGGGCCTCGCTCTCCGGGGGGGAGGCCCAGCGCATCAAGCTCAGCGCCGAACTCGCCAAACGCAGCACCGGCCGCACGCTCTACGTCCTCGACGAACCCACCACAGGCTTGCACAGCGCCGACATCCAAACGCTGCTGGGCGTCCTGCTCCGCCTGCGCGATGCCGGCAACACCCTCATCGTCATCGAGCACCACCTCGACGTCATCCGCTGCGCCGACTGGATCATCGACCTCGGCCCCGGCGGCGGCACCGAAGGCGGCCACATCCTCGCCACC
This sequence comes from Verrucomicrobiaceae bacterium, assembly GCA_964201265.1. Taxonomy (GTDB): domain Bacteria; phylum Verrucomicrobiota; class Verrucomicrobiia; order Verrucomicrobiales; family Verrucomicrobiaceae; genus Prosthecobacter. The sequence continues at coordinate 4,337 of CAXNGR010000130.1, read as the reverse complement.
GGCACGCCGCAGCAGATTGCAGCGAACGAAAGCAGCGTGACGGGAAGGTTTCTGAATGTTTAAAGCGAACGAAATAGCTCGTGAAGGAACATCCACTCATTATTTGTGGCTAAACTAACTCAAAAACTTAACGTGAGGAGTCCATATTCCAATCCAGTCTTTACTTGGGCATTCCCGCATTTTAAAATATGCTTTGATAATCGTGTCATCAAGGATCTAAGCCGCTAGAGCCCATTTCTCATGGAAACATTTCAATTTCACATCAAATCCGATCAAGATGCATTCTCTGTTAAGAGATCAGATTCAGAGATTCTAATCAATGGCATCCCGATTGCTTTAGATGACATCATTGAGTTAACAACCAGTTCACAGAGCGTATCTGATAGGTTTGTAGAATGTGACGAATCACGTTTGATCATCGCAACGAACGCGAAACGAGTGACAATTATCCGGGGAAAAGCAATCTATTTCGGGATTGGCAAGAATAAGGAAAGTGGGGCTTCGCTTTTCAATGCGCTATTAGGGCCAATCATTGAAGCTGTTAAGCCGCGCCTTCTATTCAACACCTTAAAATCATTGGCCCAAGGTAATTCTTTATTAGTTGGTCCTTTAAAAATCACCAGGGAGGGTTTGTTTACCAAAAAAATGTTCAGTGACAAATTTTGTTCTTGGGATTGGAATATTCGAGCTGAATTCAGCTTAAAGCCACTCCACGTATTAAGCACCTCTACTGGGCATAATCTTGGATATAAAATCTCATTCACATCCCCAGAAACAAACAATCTGGAGGACTTTGGCTTTCTGAAAAGCAACGAAACCAACTCGGTAATCCTGTGCACTTTATGCTGGGTTCTCGGAAAACGAAACGATGAATTAATGTATAAAATGTTTCAAACTGGCGAAGAGGCTGAATCTGGAGGAATTCCACACCTCAAAAGAAACATATGGAAGCTCAAAGATTTGCCTGAATCTGCTTTAAAACGGAGGTTGAAAATTAGATTCCCTGAGATTGAGTAGAAAGATCGCAACACAGGCAATTTCGATCAACGGCAGAGTGATATACATGGCATGTAGTCACTAAATAGACCCACTAAAAGATCAATCCTGAATATGAGCCAGCCAACAGCACGCGTTTATATCATTGAGTCACCTCATCCTTGTGAAATTAGAGCCTCTGAGATGGAAGGGCGTGCCATTGCGGAGGCATTACAACTTGCTAGGCATGAAAAAAAATACTGGCTGGCTGTTGATCGCGAACAACTCACACAAGTATTGGATGAAGTGGTGACCGACCTAGGACCACGGAAGCGAGAAGCCGAAATCGTTCCGATTTTCCACTTTTCAGCGCATGGCAATGAAGATGGCATTGAACTGACGAATGGAGATTTCGTTTCGTGGCACGATCTGAGCGATCTGCTCTGGCGCGTAGGGTATCGAACCGGAAGAATCAACCAAGCAGGGCATGCTCTGGCTCACATCACAATGTCCTCATGCAAGGGTGTTCATGGCAAGAAGATGTTCGATCTCTCACCCAACAAGGCTCCGGCAGTGTCGCTCGTTGGACCCAACGATGATATTGGATGGACTGATTCGCTTACTGCTTGGATCGTTTTTTATCACCTGGTGCTGTCAAAAGCCGCGCCCCCTCCCGATGTCCTGGGAATCATGAATCAGGCTGCAGGATCACCCGCAGGGTTTGCCCTTTATGCGCATGGAGACAGCAAACTTTTCGGATAAAGTTGGGATCGTTGAACATGCGCAGCCACACCTCCCACCCGTGAGCAAGTGCGTCTAGCCTGACACCTCCCACCGTCTTCTGGCAGAATCAGCCACATAAATTCTTGCCATCGCAGCCAGATCGCATTGAATCGCGGCCCATGTCGATTCCTCTCGAAGACCTTTTCAACGATGTCATCGCCAAGTCCATGCGCGGACTTGGCCTCAGCGATGCTGATCTCGCTGCCAAGTCTGGTGCCAGCGCCGAAGCGATTGCGGCGGCCAAATCGGGTGCGGTGGACGATGCGTTGCTGCGCAAGATCGCCCTGCATCTGAACCTGCACGGCCCCGCACTCGTCACCATGGCGCACAACGCCTGGAAACCGGCTGATGTCAGCCTGCCGGGCCTGGCGCAGTTCAACACGACGTATCACGACATGACGGTGAACGCCTACCTCGTGTGGGACGCCGAAACGAAGAACGCGGTCGCTTTTGACACCGGGGCCGATGCCGGGCCGATGATCGATTTCATCGAGAAGCACGGCCTCAACCTCAGCCTGATCTTCCTCACGCACACACATCCCGATCACATCATGGATCTGGCCAAACTGTCCGCCGAAGGAGCCGTGACAGCCTTTGTGCATGCGCGTGAGGCCTGCGCCGGGGCCAAAACCTTTGAACTTGGCGAAACGGAGTCCTGGGAAAGCGGCGGCCTGAAGATCGAGCCACGCAGCACCTGGGGCCACTCGAAAGGCGGCATCACCTATGTCGTCAGCGGCCTCGAAAAGCCCGTCGCCATCGTGGGCGATGCCCTATTCGCCTCCAGCATGGGCGGCGGCATGGTTTCGTTCAGCGACGCCCTTACCACGAACCGGAAGGAAATCTTCACTTTGCCGGATCACACCGTCCTCTGCCCCGGCCACGGCCCACTGACCACCGTCGGAGAGGAAAAGGCGCACAACCCGTTTTATCCCGAGTTCAAGTCCCCAGCTTGACCCCTTTGACAGGCTTGACCGTTCTGCATCTCACTCACAACCCATCACTCTTTTCCATCTCATGTCCCAAACCGTTGCATTCGTCGGAGTCGGCAAAATGGGGGCCAACATGGCCCGTCGTCTCAAAGAAACCGGCTACAGCGTCACCGCTGTGCTCGATGTCAACACGCAGGCCGCCGCTGATCTGGCCGCCGAACTCGGCTGCAAAGCCTGCACGAAGCTGGCTGATGTCACCGCCGCTGCGGATGTCATTTTCACCGTCGTGACCAATGACGCCTCCATGCGCGGCATCTTCTTTTGCGGCGATGACAGCCTGCTCACGAACGCCAACGGCAAGATCTTCATCAACTGCGCCACACTCTCGCCTGCGATCCATCGCGAGGTCTATGCCGCCGCTGAAAAAGCCGGAGCGCACAGCCTGGAAGCCTGCATGGCCTCCAGCATCAGCCATGCGCGTGAAGGCAAGCTCTACCTCATGCTGGCCGGTGACGAGGCGATCTACCAGCATGTACAGCCGATGATCGAGCAGATGAGCGTGAACCGCCGCTTCATCGGTGGTCCGGGTCGTGCCGCGGAAGTGAAAGCACTGGTGAACATGGTCATGAACATCAACACCGCCGGTCTGGCCGAAGGTCTGGGCCTCGCCGACGCTCTGGGCCACGATTTGAACATGATTCGCGAGGTCTTCAGCCAAACGGGCGCGAATTCCCGCGTGCTGGAAACCGACGGCGGCGACATGGTGGCCCGCGAGCACGACTGCTGGTTCTCCGCCGAGCACGCCGCCAAAGACAGCGGCATCGCCGCCGATGTGGCGAAGACCGTCGGCCTCAATCTGCCGCTCAACGAGGCCACGAAGGCGCAGTATGAAAAAATGGTCACGCTAGGCCTCGGTGGCCTCGACAAAAGCGGCATCGCCGAGCTGACCTTCAAAGGGCGGCACGGCTGAAGGCGCGATGCGATGCGCCTCAGGATTGCCCCGCTCGCGCTCGCATTGGAGGGGGCTACTCTGAGACACGCAAATCCCCAAACTCGGCCCAGCACGGTTTGGTCGGTGCCCAGGACTTGTCTCCGCCGCCGTGGAAAGTTTCAAAGTAAAGTCCGTCCACACCGAAGCTGTCCACCGAACGCCATTCCATGTCGGATCGCTCGACGAGAAGCTTTTCGTCGATCCACACACGCAGTACGCCGTCGCTTTTGCCGGGCATATTCATGCTCACAGCGAGGCGCACCTTGACCGGTGTGTCAGTGGGAAAGCGGAAGTCGGCGGGGAAGGCGAAGCTGTCGCCATAATTGCCCTTTTGATTCTTGTGATAGACATAGGCCTCGCCGCGACCGTCCTTGCGCCACATGAGGCGGGCGGAGAAACCGTTCGTGCCGTTCGCTGGCCGTCCGCCGCTCACATTTTCAGGCCCGCCGCACAGTCCGGGGAGCTTGCCGCCTTTGACAAAGTCGAAGTCTTTGCTGAAGCGCAGTGTGTAGCTCATCTCTGCCGTCTCATGCTTTCCAAAAGGCATGCGCCACCCCGCGCCGCCCTCCTCAGGGCCGATCTTGCCGATAGCGAAGTTCACGCGCAGCCTTTGGCCCTCCGTCACCATGACGCGCCCTTCCTTGATCCCGCCTTCAAAC
>CAXNGR010000129.1:0-8212 GCA_964201265.1 Verrucomicrobiaceae bacterium | reverse complement strand
TCGCCACCACCGGCCTCGGGCGCGGCGTGCTCGGTTTGCATCGGCACCATCTCGGACTTTTTGAATTTGCCGAGGCCAAGCACAGTGCGTGACATGCCAAGCGGCGTGAAAACATGCTGCTGGAGAAAATCCGGCAACGGTGTCTTCGTCACACGCTCGACGATCTCCGCCGCGAGCAGGATGCCCATGCTTTGGTAATGATACTGCGTGCCTGGAGCGAAGAGCAGCGGCGTGCGCACCGCGCCTTTCACGAATTCCGACAGCGGCGCGTGATGGGCGCGGAGTTCGTTGTTGTTCTTCAACTGATCCGGCAGTCCCGAGGTGTGCGTGAGCAGTTGCTCGATGGTGATGTCCTTGCGTGCGCCTTCGTTGAATTCAGGAAGGTATTTCACAGCATGATCCGAGAGCTTCACCTCGCCGCGATCCACCAGGATCATCACCGGAACAGCCGCGACGAGCGGCTTGGTGATGGAGCCGAGCAGGAACATCGAATCTGGATGCGCTTTGCCGAAGACGTGTGGCGTCACCTGATCACCACGCCTCACATGCAACACGGCGGAGTGAAGGGTGCCGTTGTTGATTTGCGTCTGGATGATCTGGGTGGCGGATTGCATGGCTGATGTGGCTCCGTGGCTTCTCGTCGCAACGAGGCTGGCAAGCAAGGTGGAGAGAGTTTGGCGGCGGTTCATCATTTGGTGGCTGGATTGTCGGGTTCTTTGGCCTGGATAATGAAATCAAAAAGCTGGCCGTGGCGTTTTCCATCGAGCGTGATGTCCATCGGCACCATCTGCACGCCAGCGGGCACTCGGGCAGGGGCAGCAGTGAGTTTGATCTTGCAACTCTGGCGCGATTTGGGGCCGACCGTGCCTTCCAGCACGGCTGGTTCGGCTTTCACGCCGGGTGGAAGCTGAAGGACGACGCGATGCTGCTGCAAGGTGTCGCGGAAGTTGCGCACGGTGATGCTGACCTCGGCCTCCTTCGCCACATCGACACGATACGGATAAGCGCTGACCCAGTAGGGATCGTAGCCGTATTCATAATTCGTGTCGGGCAGCAGGTCTTTGTATTTGCGGATCGCACGCAACGCCCAGTCATGGAAACGATCCACAAAGGCCGCAGGCTCGGTCATGAGCACGCCGTGCGCGCCCATGATGATGTCGGGCTTGAGCTGTTGCAGGTATTTCGCGGCGACGAGGTAGCCTTCCTCAATGATGGCGCTGTTGCGGGCGTTCACGCACTCGTGGCCGTTCTGAGCGGGATCGGCAGGATCGCCAAAGAGGTTGTCGCCAGTGAAGACGACTTTTTGACCGTCGAGTTCGAGCCACAGCGCGTTGCCGAACTCCGTCTGGCCGGGCATCCAGTCGATGTGCAGCTTATAGCCCTCCCAGTCGATCACGTCGCCGGCCTTGAGCACGCGGTCGATCTTCGCTTTCTCAAATCCGGCGTTGTAAGCGCCGATCATGGCCGGGTAATCGTAGAAGCGCGGGTTCTCGCATTTGTCGGCGATGCTGTCCATGGTCCAGAACTTCACGCCGTGCTCCTGGAGCGCGGGGAAGAGCGTGAAGTGATCGCCATGCGAGTGGCTGATCCAGCAGGCGTCGATCTGCTTCAGGCCGAGGTGCTCCTTCATGTCGCTGATGATGCGTTCGAGCACGAGCTTCGGGAATAGGCCGCAATCGAGGAGCAACGCGTGGCCGCTATCGGCAATCAGAATGGCGAAATTCTTCCCCGCCATCTCCGGCCCGAACATGTAGAGATGCGGCGTTACCTGGACGATGTAGTTCGCCTTCGTCGGCTTCGTGGCCGGGTGGGGGCCGCGTTTGGAGAGGTTGTTCACCGGGTAGCCGCGAATGTAATCGGGTCGGAAATCGGTGAGCTTCTTCTCGTAAGCCGCAAACTGCCCAGTCGCGTCGCGAATGACCGGCCCCTGCGATGGAAATGCGGTCTCGATGCCCAAAGCAGCGAGTTTTTGCACCGAGGCGGTGAGCGCATCGAGGCCCTTGGCGAAACCGTAGTCCCACTCGGTGTCGAACCAGTTCGTCATCTTCGCGCCGTCATGCATCACGCCGCCGGTGAAGGCCAGCGTGTGGCCATCGCGCTTGATGATAAAGCTCATGCCGCCCGGCGAATGCCCCGGCGTGCCCACGCAGGTGATGTCGAAGCCGTTCCAGGTGAAAACTTCGCCATCGGCAACCACGCGGTCGATCTTCACCGGCGCTGCAGGCGGGCGCACATAGCTGGAACCGTGCACGCTGTGTTTGTCGCCGAGTCGCGGATGCCATTTGCGGAACGAGAGCGGATTTTCGAGGATTTCCTTCTCATCCGCCGAAGCCGCGACCTGCGTGATTGCACGATCCAGCTTCGGCGCGCCCTGGCACAGCTCCCGATGATGATCCGTGAACAGTACCCACTCGACCCGCTTCACGCCGATCTCCGCCAAGTGCTCCAGCACCGTGCCATCCCCCAGATTGATGACCAGCGCGGCGTCCTCGTGCTTCAGTACATGGACGTTGCAGGTGTCCTGCCACAGATGCACGCCCGGCATTGGTTGCTGGAACTCAGCGAGCGCGAGGCTCTGCAGAAGGAGGAATGCGATGATGAGGCGTGGCATGCAGCTACCAACGTCGCGAGGGGGCGATTCGCTTCAAACTCACTCCCGCCCCGCAAACCTCCCCAACGATGTTGCATCCCTGGGAATCGGGCGACAAAGATAGCCGCTCCACCATGCGCACCCTCCGCCTCAAAATCGCCGACCTGCTCGAAGTCGAAGGCCAACCGCCGCCGACACCCGCGCCGGATGTCACGGCGCTGACGCCGCTGGTGATGAAGCAGTATGGCTTTCTGCCGCAGCCGCTGATGATCACCGTCGAGGGCGACGAGGTCGCGCTCCAGTTTTCGAAGGAAACCACGGCAGATGAAGCGGAGGCAATTCATCGAAACCCAAATCGCCACGCCCACCGCCTACCGCAAGTTGCTGATTCACGAACGTATCACCGGCCAGCGGCGGATCACGGAAGTGGAAGTGCGTGCGATTCAGGAGCGCTTGGATAAAGTGGCGGGCAGCATCAATCTTAAACCATCCCATGGCTGAACTCGACACCATCACCATCAAAGGCTTCAAGAGCATCGCTTCCGTTGAGAAGCTGAAGCTCGGAGCCATCAACGTGGTCATTGGCCCGAATGGCTCAGGCAAATCGAACTTCATTAGTGTCTTTAACTTTCTGAAGGTGGTGAGCATAGGCAGCCTCGATGCTTATGTGGCAAAGCGGGGTCTGCCAAATGTGCTTCATTTCGGGCCGAAGGTCACACAGGCTCTGATCCTCGAACTAAGCTTCCGGGGCGATACCCAGCAGGCCTACTCGCTGTGTTTGGAACCAGGTATGCAGGGGCAACTGGTGCCAGTGGAAGAGACGGTCACTGATCTGACCGGTGGTACGGTGACCAAGCTGACGCGGATCGGTGACGAAGCCGGTATCTCATTCGCTCACCTACTTGGGGTGGAGGATGACGGAGCGTCCGAGGTCGTCAGACAGGTGGAAGGCTGGATGATTTGCCACTTCCATGATACGAGCGCCTTTTCACCCATGCGCATGCCCTGCGCGGTGGAAGACAACCGCCGCTTGCGTGCGGATGGTAGCAACCTGCCCGCCTTTCTCTATCTCTTGCAAGAGAAGCACCCCACGGCCTACAGCCTCATCCGCCGCACCGTGCAGCGGGTGGCACCGTTCTTTGATGACTTCGTCCTGGCCCCCTCGGCGTTGAATCCAGATAAGATCAAGCTGGAGTGGAAGCACCGGGAACAGGATCAGTATTTTGATGCTTGGTCCCTGTCTGACGGCACGCTGCGGTTCATCGCCCTGGCGACTGTATTCCTCCAGCCCAAGGAATTGCGCCCGCCACTGGTGCTAGTGGATGAGCCAGAGCTAGGATTGCACCCCTTTGCCATCACGCTGCTGGGGGCCATGGTGAAATCTGCATCGGTTGATATGCAGGTGATCCTGGCCACACAGTCGCCTCTGCTTCTGGATGAGTTCGCACCGGAAGACGTGCTGATAGCCGAGCGGGACGATCACGCCACGACCTTCCGCCGCCTGAATGCGGACAGCCTGGAGACGTGGCTAGAGGACTACAGCCTGGGGGAACTGTGGGAAAAGAATCACCTGGGAGGGCGGCCCAAAGCATGGCTCGCCTAATCGTTCAGGTGGAAGGGGTGACGGAAGAGGAGTTCGTGAATGAGCTGCTCGCGCCGCATCTGCACGCCCGTGGCTGGGAAACGGTGGTGGCCATCAGGATGGGCCGGGCGAGATCCCGCGACCGTCGCCATGGAGTGAAGGGCTGGGATGTGGTGCTACCGTCCATCATGAAGCACCTCAAAGAGGATGCGGGCTGCTGTGTGACCACGCTGGTGGATTACTACGGTCTGCCCTCTGCCGGTCCCAAAGCGTGGCCCGGACGAAATGACGCCGAGCACCGCCCCTTGACGGAACGTGGTGCGTGGGTGCAAAAGGCACTGGCGGACGCGGTAGCAGAAGCTGCGGGAGGCGCTTATGAGGCGCGGCGCTTCCTGCCCTTTGTTGTCATGCATGAGTTTGAAGGGTTGTTATTCAGTGATTGTGCCCGCTTCGCCGATGCCATCGGCAAGCCCGAACTGACGGCGTCGTTTCAGGCGATCCGGGACGCCTTTGGCACGCCCGAGGAAATCAACGATAGCCCGCTGACAGCGCCATCCAAACGCGTGGAAGCGCTGGTGCCCGGTTATGCAAAGCCACTGATCGGCACGCTGGCGGCGAAGGGGATCGGACTGGAAACCATCCGGCAGGAGTGCCCACACTTCCGTGCCTGGATCGGGCAACTCGAACAGTGGGGCCAACATGGCTAAGAAGAAGAAAGCTCTCGAGCTGACCTTTCAGCAGCACATCGCGGATTACCTCGCCCGCGTGCATGGCTATGGCGTGCTGGAGAAGTCCGACATCACGGACACGGAGCACTGCATCGCCGAAGAGCAGTTCAGGGCCTTTCTGAAAGCCACGCAGGCTGACACGTTGAAGAAACTGGCGAACGAACACGGCACGGACGCGTAGGAGGAAGTCTTCGAGGCGCTGCGCAAGGAACTGGAGCTCACGACGCTGTTCTCCGAATCTCGGAGGTGCGACATGGACCAGTGTTTTCTTGAAGCAGCACCTCAGCGCTTGAGTTCGTTCATCACCGCGAGCGTCATCGCTTTGACGCCGACCGCGATGGAGGGCGCTGGCTCGGGGCGGTAGAACGGCGAGTGCAGGCTGGGCAGGATTTCGCCGGTCGATTTGGCCTTCTCGACCTTCTCTGGCGCGACGGTGCCGAGCCAGGCGAGGAAGACGGGGATCTTGTCGGAGGTCATCGTGTAGCGGGAGAAGTCCTCGCCGGCCATGGTGGCCTTGCGTTCGATGAGGCTGGCTTTGCCAAAGGCATCGGCCCAGACTTGGCTGACGCGGGTGGTGAGTTCGGGATCGTTGAAGAGCGATGGTGTGCCGGGGCCGGTGAGTTTGATCTCGGGCAGCAGGTTTTCCGGCAGTCCGGCGGCGATGCCCAGGCCACGGCAGATGCGTTTGATCGACTCCAGCACTTGATTCCGCGTTTCGGGGCTGGTGGTGCGCACGGTGAGGCCGAGCTCGACCTTGTCCGGGATGATGTTGTGCTTGGTGCCGCCGTTGAATTTGCCGACTGTCACCACCACCGGCTCCACGGGATGCAATTCGCGGCTGTCGATGGTTTGCAAGGCCAGCACGATCTGCGAGGCGAGCACGATGGGGTCTTTGGTCGTGTTGGGCATCGCCCCATGGCCGCCGATGCCTTTGACCATGATGTCCACTGTGTCCGTGCTTGCCGTGGCCGGGCCGCTGGTGACGCCGAAGGTGCCGACGGGCAGTCCGGCATCGCAATGCAGCGCGAGGCACACGTCGGGCTTCGGGAAGCGCTGGAACAGGCCGTCGTCGATCATGGCCAGCGCGCCCATGCCGCGCTCCTCGGCGGGTTGGGCAATGAAGACGAGCGTTCCTTTCCACTGGTCCTTGGACGCCGCGAGAGCCCGTGCCGCGCCGACCCAGCAGGTCATGTGCATGTCGTGGCCGCAGGCGTGCATGACCGAGACATCGTTGCCGGCGTCGTCCTTCGTGGTCGTTTTGCTGACGTAAGGCACGGAGCCGATCTCGCGCACGGGCAAGCCATCCAAATCCGTGCGCACGAGTACCGTTTTACCAGGCCCGTTTTTCAACACCGCCACCACGCCGAAGCCGCCGACTTTCTCGGTCACCTCAAAGCCTACCGCGCGGATTTCTTCTGCCATTCGCGCGCTGGTCTTCTCCTCATGAAACGACAGCTCGGGGTTCGCATGAAGGTGCTCGTAGAGTTGGATCAACGACGGTCGCTGCTCCTCGATGAAGGTGTCGATGGGATCTGCGGCATGCAGACTGGCGGTGGCGAGGAGGGCGAGAGCGAGTGTCTTCATGCGGGAAGGCGGTGGGGTGGCAAAACCTCTGTGGAGGATTGTTTACTTCTTCTCCCACATCCTTTTGAGCGCTTCCACGGTGCGCTCGACGAGCGCCTGGCCGCCATCGGGGCCGATCTGGCTGCTCTGGATGACCGCACCGTAGCCGCCGTGCTTCGCGGCGCGTTCGGTGGGCAGGTAGGTGCCGGGACCGGCGAGCTGGATGACAAAGGTCTGGATGCCGGGGCTGCGGGCCTTCATCTGCCCGCCGTAGTCGGTGTAGAGTTCGAACTCATTCGTGGCGATGGCGATGTCGCCGAGGCGCAGCGCGTGCAGCTCCATCACATACGGCGGCTGCGTGCCGGCCTGCTGCTCGTGGTAGCGGTCCACCACGCGCTGGTTCCAGCCGAGGTTCCACTTCTGCGTGGGATCGTCCTTGTATTTGGCCGCCTCGGTCATGGCGGCGGCTTTTTCGAGGATGGTGACCTTGCGGTAAGGCAGCTCGATGTCCTGAACGTGATGCTGGAAGGGCACATCGTCGCGGATGTCATGCTTTGCGCCTTCATACGCCTCTTCCCAGGCGTTCACGAGGCGACGCGCCAGTTCGTCGAGACGCGAGATGCCGCCGCGCAGCTTGCGCATGCGCTCATCCGCATCGCGACCGTAGGCGAGGCGCGAGGTGACATCCCCGCCCGCGCCGGTCCAGGCGAGGATGTGCAGGTCCTTGCCATGCTTCTCACGCAGACGTGCACGCACCGGGTCCCAGAAGTCGGCGTGGATGGCGGAGTTGCCGCCGACTTCCTGCGAGGGGCAGGCCACATTGACCACGGTCGCGATGAGCTTGTCCGCAGCGTCCCAGAAGTAGAGCACCTCGACGTTGTGATCCTCGTAGCTTTCGATGCCACGGAAGTTCGGCGAATCCGGCTTCCCATACATCACCGCCGTGCCGTCGGCATAGTAGGGACGGCGGTTCTGCGCGATCACCGCCTGGCTCTGGCCCCAGGCGACCTTGCCCTGCTGGCGCTTCTGCCATGCCTCGACGATGCCGTCCGCGACCTTGGCCGTCATCCAGTCCGCATACGGTCCGGGCTGTAGGATTCCGGCCTCAGGCAGCGCATACTTGCCATCGACCGTCACCGGCGCGGTATGCGTGTGGGTGGCGTTGAGGAAGATCTTTTTCAAGTCCACACCCGCCAGGCGGTCGCCGATCTTTTCCCGCACCTTGGCCAGAATGCCGGCGCGGATGGCCACGAGATCGCAGGACACCATGATGGCCTGGTCGAGCACCTGATCGCCCTCACGAGACTCCAGTGCGAGGGCGGTGGCGAAGATGCGTGTGACGGGTTTCTGCGAGATGCGCACATTACGCTGTCCGTCGAGCGCCACCGGCTCATCTGGCGTGATGTCGATGGTGGTCGCACCGAGGTGAAGCTGCGCAGCGTGAAGGCTGGAGGCGAAAGCGAGGAGGCAGAGCAGGGGAAGCAGTCTCATGCCAAGCAAACGGCTGCCGATGTCTGTTTCTGCCTGCCCAGGCTGGCTTCCCGGAAAAATCAGCCAACGCCCTCAATGCCGCTGACAAGAACGACGGTGAACGGGGTCAAGAGATCAAGGCGTTGGGGCCGCAGAGCTGGAAAGAGGCTGGGTCATGGCCTGGAGGGCAGTTTCTTTGCCGTAGGCGGTGACGACGTCGCCCGCTTTGATCATGTCATCGCGGCTGGGGATACCGTGCTGCGTTTCGCCATCGCGTTT
>CAXNGR010000128.1:0-8221 GCA_964201265.1 Verrucomicrobiaceae bacterium | reverse complement strand
GGGGGCGGACGCGAGTCCGCCCCTTTTTTGTTTTCTGCCCAAGTTTTCAAATCAAGGCTATGAACCTGATATTTAGCTTTGCTAAAATACCTGCATTATGCCAAGTTTCCGTAATTGGCATATCGACTATGCGTGGCGACCCACAACTGGCCTCTCATGCCCGCGTCTTGTGCGCACTCCATCTTCCAGCGCTTTGCGGTGGTGCCTGAGCTTTGGGCACCAAGGGCGGCAGCGTGATTCAAACCGTCGTCAAGCCAGGTCAAGTAGGGGCAAGGTGGTCAAGACACCCTTGCATGACCTCTTGACCATCCGTTGACGCCTTGACCGCCTCGCAGCAAAACCCGCAACTTTCTGTTTCTTCCCGGCCAGAATCCTCCATCCTGCGCCCCCGTTTTTCGCCACCTTTTTTACCGTGAGTCTTTCGCATCCCACTGACGACCTCCGCGTCGCCGAAATCCTTCCTCTGATCCAGCCTGCCCTGCTCATGTATGAGTTCCGGCTCGGAGAGCTTGAATCCGCCTTCATCGAAGACTCGCGCAAGCGTGCCGAGGCGATCCTGAATCTCAAAGACGACCGCCTGCTGGTGGTCGTCGGGCCTTGCTCGATCCACGACACCAAATCCGCGCTCGAATACGCGCAGCACATCATTGAGGCGCGTCAGAAGTACGGTGCCGACCTGGAGATCGTCATGCGCGTCTATTTTGAAAAGCCGCGCACCACCGTCGGCTGGAAGGGCTTCATCAACGATCCGCATCTCGACGGCACCTTCGACATCAATGGCGGCCTGCGTGGTGCGCGTGATCTGCTCATCAAGCTCACCAAACGCGGCGTTCCCGCCGGCACGGAGTTTCTCGATGTCATCACGCCGCAGTACATCGCCGATGTGGTCGTTTGGGGAGCGATTGGTGCCCGCACGACGGAAAGCCAGGTGCATCGTCAGCTTGCTTCCGGTTTGTCCATGCCCGTCGGCTTCAAAAACGGCACGGATGGCGGCATTCAGGTCGCGTTGGATGCCATTGAGGCCGCCAAGGGCCAACATTGCTTCCTGTCCGTGACCAAGGACGGCGTCGCCGCCATCGTGAACACCAAGGGCAACAACGCCTGCCATGTCATCCTGCGCGGCGGCAAAGGCGGCACGAATTTCGACGCGGCGGCCATCAAGACCGTCGCCGATCAACTCACCGCCCGTGGCCTGCCCGCCAGCGTCATGGTCGATTGCAGCCATGGCAACAGTTTGAAGGACTATCGCAAGCAGCCCGTCGCCTCGGCGTCCATCGCCGAGCAGATCAGCGGCGGCAGCAAGGCCATCACCGGTGTGATGATCGAAAGCCATCTCGTCGAAGGCCGCCAGGACACCAAGCCCGGCCAAGCCCTCACCTACGGCCAGAGCATCACCGACGCCTGCGTCTCCTGGGAGACCACCGATGCCATGCTCGACCAACTCGCCGCCGCCGTCCGCGCTCGTCGCAGCAAATGACTTTTACTCGCGAACAACTCCAGCGCCTTGCGACCGGCCGCATCCTCGTCATCGGGGATGTGATGTTGGACCATTTCATCTGGGGTCATGTGCGCCGCATCTCGCCTGAAGCACCCGTGCCGATCGTCGAGGTCACCAAAGAAGAGTTTTATCCGGGTGGCGCGGCCAACGTCGCCCGCAACATCTCGCCCTTCTCGCCGCACACGCACCTGATGGGACGTGTCGGCAAAGACATGGCGGCTGACAAGCTCCGTGCGCTGTTGATTGAGGACAAAGTCGATCCCGCGCCGCTGCTGGTGCATGAAACGCTGCCCACGATCTCCAAAGCCCGCGTCTCCGCCCGCCAGCAGCAGATTGTCCGCGTGGATCGCGAAAAATTGCTGCCGTTGACCGATGCCGAACTGGTTGAGGTAGAGCAGCGAGTACGTGATCTCGCGCCGAACCTCGACGCCATCATCCTTGAGGACTATGGCAAAGGCTTCATGACCGAAAAGCTCATGCAGTTGGTCGCCAAGATCGCCGCCGAGCATCAGTTCATCGTCACGGTCGATCCTTCGCCGCGTAATCCGCTGCCCTGGGCCGGGGTCTCACTTGTGAAGCCGAACCGCCTCGAAGCCTTCTCCGCCGCCGGGCTTGAAGACCATCTCCTCCCCGGCCCGCCGCTCGAAAACAAGGAACTGCTCGAAGTTGGACGTGTCCTGCTCGCGAAATGGAATGTTGCCAGCGTGCTCGTGACCCTGGGCGAGCACGGCATGATGCTTTTTGAGCGCGATCAGGCTCCTCACCACATTCCCACGCGTGCGCGTGAGGTGTTTGACGTCTCCGGCGCTGGAGACACTGCCATTGCGCTGCTCACGCTCGCACTTGCAGCGCAATTCTCGCTGCATGATGCGGCGGACCTTGCCAACCACGCCAGCGGCATCGTTGTTGGCAAACTCGGCACCGCTACCTTGACGCCCGACGAGCTTCTTGCAGCCTTCTCGTGACATGAGCACTGATTTCACCACCCTTTTCAAAACGCATCTCGGCGAGCACCAGGACGCCATCGCGAAACTCAGCGCGATGAGTGATCAAATCGCCCCGCTGGCCGACGCATGGCTGAAAGCGCTGAAGGATGGCAAGAAGATCATCTTCTTCGGCAATGGTGGCAGCGCTGCCGACGCCCAGCACCTCGCTGCCGAGCTTGTCGTGCGTTATCGCATCAACCGTCCCGCTCTCGCTGGACTTGCCCTGACCACCGACACCTCGATCCTCACCGCGCACAGCAACGACTTCGGTTACGACACCGTCTTCTCGCGTCAGATCGAGGCTCTCGCTCAGCCCGGCGATGTCGTGCTCGGCATCTCCACGAGTGGCACGAGCAAAAACGTCCTCCTCGGTCTCCAGGCCGCGAACGCACGCGGCTGCGTCACCATCGCCTTCACTGGTGAAAAAGGCGCGGATTGCGCTGCTGAGGCCACGTTGAGCTTCAAAGCCCCGTCTGCGATCACCGCGCGTGTGCAGGAGTGTCATCTTCTCATCGGCCATCTTCTCTGCGACATCGCGGAGCAGGATTTTGCGGACTGAGATAGTAGGCGGCTCAGTTGAAAATGAAACGATCGTGGGACTGACCCGAAAAATAGCCATGGTCATCTGCGCCCTGAAATTGGGGCGACGGCTGAGTGACAAGCTGGGGCTCATGCAGTTTCTGGCGTGTCACGGAGGCCTCGGCCGGTTCACGGGCAGACCGCTGCTGTTTGAAACGACCGTTGAGAATGCAGGAAGCCTCCATCTCCGGCATGCGGGGCCAGATGCCATCCTGTTTTCTGAGATCTTGGTGGGCCAGGAGTACCGCTGTCTTCACCAGTTGTCGTTTCAGCCCACGAACATCCTCGATATCGGAGCCAACATCGGACTCGGCAGTTTTTACCTCAGGTCACTTTATCCGAAGGCCCGCATCACAGGCTTTGAGCCCTCTCCGTCTGAGTTCGACATCCTTTCCGCCAACTACGCCGACTGGAAGGAGTGCGTCTGTCACCGCAGTGCCATTGGCGATCAGGATGGCATTCCGGTCAGCTTTGCCGTGCACCCTGATCGCACGGGCGGACAGCATCTCGTGAGCGAAGGCGGTGCCGGAGATTGGGATGAAATCCGTGTCACCATGCGGCGGGTGGACCGCCTGATCGAAGAGGGTGCCGTGCCTCTGCCTGATCTGGTCAAAATGGACATCGAAGGAGCCGAGGTGGCTGCCCTCACGGGTTTTGGCCGCTATCTTTCGGAAGTGAAGGCTTTGATCGTGGAGACGCATTCACCTCAGTTGCACGAGCGCTGCCTCGAACTGCTGCAGTCACACGGACACCGCATTTTGTTCGACGACTCTCCCCGGACCGCCGCCGCGCGCATTCTCCTCAGCGAACGGCGCATTTAAGACCGCCGCGTGAACCCATGACTCCGCTTCTCGACATCTATTTGAGCCGGATCTACTGGCGCGACATCGTCACCGCCTTTCCGAAGGCCGCGCTGGCATCGTGCAAGCGGCTCGGTGCGCCGGGACTCTATCTGGCGTTGTGCGTTTACGTGCTGCGTCGGCTCCCCTGGCCGCTGCATCCGCATCCGCTCATCCGGCTCACGAACTGGAAGGAGGCGGCGAACTACCTCGACAACTTCATCCTTCGCGAACTTCGGCTGGATGCCGTTGAAAACCTCCTGGCGCATTCGGCGGGAGAGGTCATCGAGGTGGGCGTCAATGTCGGCATTACCTCGCGCTGGTGGCTGACACTGAACTCCGCCGTCTCGGTGATCGGCATCGACATGATGCAGGAAGCGCTGGATTACACCACGCAGCGCATCGCCGAACTCGGGCATCAGGCACGCTGGCAGGCGGTCACCGGAGCTGTCGGCGATGCGGAGGGCAGAATGACCATCACCTTCGACGATCCGCTGGAGGGGACCAACAGCGTGAATCAGGTCGGCGGTCGGCAGCAGCGCGAGGTCGAAGTGAACACGCTGGACGCCTATCTCTCCCGCGTGACTCTGAAGAACCCCGTTTTGATGAAGCTGGACATCGAAGGTCATGCCGCAGCCGCCTTGCGGGGCGCTTCGGAGGTGCTGGCGCGTCTGTGCTGGGTGGTGGTGGAGACGCACGACCCCGCAGAGCTTGCTCAGTCCGCCACGCTGCTCACGGACGCTGGATTTATCCTTCGGCACTTTCATGGCCGGACGATGTGGTGGGCGAAGCGGGAGGTGTCTGCATGATCCGCCGCAATCTCTCGTGGCTGGCTGTGTCGCAGGCCGTCCGGCTCGTCACGGGACTGCTCGTGGGCACCTGGCTCACGCGGACCTTGGGACCGGAGCAGAACGGACTCCTCGGCACGGCGATCGTCATCGGTTCGATCCTCGGCTTTGTGGCGGAGTTCGGGCTGCGTCAGATCCTCATCAAGGAACTGGCAGTACGCAGCGACGAGGCACCGGTGATTTTCGGGACGGCGGTGCGGCTGATGTTTTTTTTCGGTCTCGGCTGCCTAGTTCTCGCCTGCGGTTTCGCCGGATACTGGGGCGGCGGGCAGATGCTGCTGATCGGCGTCATTTTGTATGCGCCGATGCCACTGAACGCCTGCGTGGCGATCCTTTCCAGATGGGACGCTTCACACCAGGCGCAGCGGACGGCACGGCTGGCGCTCGTCGCGAACCTCGTCGCCTCTCTCGCGCGTGTCGGCTGCATTCTCGCCGGAGCCGATCTGCGGTGGGTGGCGGCCAGCATCGCGCTGGAGACGGTGGTGACGGCGTGCTTCGCGCTTCAATGGGCGTGGAGGCACGGCTGGGCACCGGAACTGTTTGGCTGGGACACGAAGATCGCCGCAGGACTGCTGCGGGAATCGCTGCCGCACTTTCTCGCGCATTCCGGCACGCTGCTGCTGCTGCGCGTGGACCAGCTCATGGTTTTCCACATCAGCGGTGCGCATGAGGCGGGCATTTACGCGGCCGCCACGCGGCTGTCAGAAATCACCTATGCCGCCGGACCGCTCATGATCATGGCATTTCTGCCGGTGCTCTCCGTCGCCCATCAAAACGATCCTGGGCGCTACGTCGCATTGCGCGGCAGCCTGTTTGGCTGTCTCACGCTGCTGGCTTACGGCTCCGCAGCTTTGTGGATTCTCGCGGGAAGATGGATCGTTGACTGGGTCTATGGAGCCGCCTTTGAGGGTGTGTTCGTGGTTCTGGCCATTCACGGGCTGGCCGCACTTCCCTACCTCCACGGGGAGCTGCGCGGAGCCGTGCTGGTGATCGAAAAAAAGACCGTCTGGAGTGTCCGCTGCGCTCTGGCGGGTCTGCTGCTCAATGTTCTGCTTAATCTTTGGCTCGTGCCCGCCCATGGCGCGGCAGGCGCGGCGTGGGCCACGGCGGTGGCCTATCTGCTGGTGTGGTTCGTTTCCTCCCTCGTGCTTCCGAGCCTACGGTCCATCGGCTGGCAGCAGCTCTCCGCCTTGCTCGCTCCTTTCCGGCTGCGCCGCGAACTGGCCGCCATCAAAGCGCTGACGGCATGAGCCGCTCCGGTCCCGGCCGCTTTCAAAGTACGCCTTTCTTCCATGAACGGTAACCGCAACTCCAACGTGCTGGTTCAGATGCTGGGCATGCTGCTCGGCCTGTACGCCATTTTCTCCCTCATGCTGACGGAAGGGAATTCCATCAGCGAGCTATGCCGCATCCTCATGGTGGCGGGTTTTCTTTTCTGCGCCCTCAGTCCGCGTATGGGGCTGTTCGTGTGGCTGGTTTCCTCTGGTTACATGGATCTGTTGAAGCGGTTGATGGTAAGCACAGGCCGCATCTCGCAGACGGACCTGTATTATGTGCTCGGCATCCACCCCATGATGATGGCGGGACTGTGCGTGGGAGTGCTGCTAGGCGGCATTACCGGGCGCTTCAGCCTGGGCGGATGGCATTTCAAGCGTCTGCTGGCGGCGCTGGTCATCATGATATTGGCGGGCTTGGCGGCTGCACGGGAGAAGGGCATGAGTCTGTCCTCCATCCTGCCGGAAATCGCCAACAACGGCTTTTACGCCATCCTGCTTTTTCTGGTGCCGGTACTGTTGCCGGGGCTGAAGGAGGTGCTGCATGTCCTGCGCACGCTGGTCATCGCCTACATCCCGGTGGCGATTTACGGCATCTTTCAGCAGTGGGCGGGCTTCCAGGATTTCGAGATCGAGTACCTGATGACAGGCCTGTCCATCGAGATCAAACAGCTCCTCTCCGACGAAGTGCGGGCCTTCTCGACGCTGAACTCGCCCACCGCGCTGGGCTTCGCTTCGGGAGCTTGCTTCACTTTTACCCTCATTCTCGGCGGTCATCGGGATCAAAACGCGGCCCGCTTCCGCTTTCCCCGCACGGTGGCGGTCGGGCTGATGCTGCTGTTTGTGGGTTCCTGGCTGAGTTCCACCGCTCGCTCGGCGGCAGTCGTCATCCCTTTGGCCTTGCTGGCACGCTATTGCTTCAGCGATGCGCGGCGTACCCGGGCTTTTTACATCACGGCGGTCGGCGGCTTTGTGCTGCTCGTCGCGCTTTCAGGCTGGCTCCTGAAAGTGCTGCCAAACGCGATGGAAACCATGTTCGAACTCGCCGGCGGGCAGGGCTTTGCGGACCAGATTCTTCGCGTCGGCACCTACTACGAACGCTTGATGGGATTCTCCAACGTGCTGGCCAATCCCGCCGCCTACACGCTGCGCGGCATGGGTGCGGATCGCGGCGGCGACTACAATGACGAATTCATGAACCACGATCCACTCAGCGGCACCCTCGTGCGCTACGGTGTGGTGGTGCTGCTCTTCATGATCGTGATGACGTTCTTTTTGCTTCGGCATGTCCACCGCTCGGTGCTGAAGTTGCCCGCGGGTTCCGTGCGCCATGTGGGCTGCCTGCTGTTGAGCGTGCCGCTGGCCTATCTCGTGGCCTCCGTGCTGCAAGGCACCGTCTTCTTCACCTTTCCGCTGAACGCCTTCACCTGGTTGTGCATGGGCATGGTGGACGCGCTAGGGCAGGAAACGACGCAGCCGGCACCTGCGGCTGCCGAGAGTCGTCCACAAATTCAACCCGTGCCGCACGGTTGCCAGCCAGGGCGCTTCCGCCCTGTCTCCCGCGCATGAAGCTGAAGCGCATCGCAGTTCATCGCATCTGCGGCATCGGGGATGCCGTGCAGCTCACGCCGCTGCTGCGCCAGATCCGTGCGGACTTCCCGGTGGCCTACGTCACCTGCTTCATCAGTGAAAATGCCGCAGGTGTGCTGCGCGGTGCGTCTTGGATCGACGAACTTGTCTCCTTGAGCACGGAAAGCGTGACGCCTTCGTCTTCCAATCCCGCGCTCTGGCGCATGTGGCAGACCATCGCCTCCCATGGCCGACACGACCTCTTTCTGCACCTTGGCGCACGCTGGCTCCACTCGCTGGGTGCTGGGCTGGTTCGCGCTGGGCGTCGTGCGGGGCTGTCCACCAATGTCTCCTGGCGGCCGCATCCTTTCGACACCGTCGTTCCCCTTCCGCCCGAGCCGAGAAACGACACGATCCATGCCAGCCAGCGGTATTTGGATCTGTGGACCGCAGCGACGGGCATGCCGGATCGCGGCCTAGGCTGTTCCCTGGAGCATTTGGGCCATGACAATCTCGCCCCATCCTTCGGGATCACTGCGCCCTACCTGTGCTTCGCTCCGGGAGCGGGGAACTGGCTCCACGCCGGAGAGAACAAGCGCTGGCCCGCCTCGCACTGGCAGCAGCTCAT
>CAXNGR010000127.1:0-8231 GCA_964201265.1 Verrucomicrobiaceae bacterium | reverse complement strand
GATCGACTGCCTGAGCAACTCCGCAGCCTCATCCGGCAGTTCCCAGCCGGTGCGGTGCAGTTCGAGGTCGGCATCCAGACCTTTGATGACGCCACCTCGAAAAACATCAGCCGCAGGCAGAATCTCGACCGCCTCGCGGACAACTTCCGCTTCCTTCGCGAGGAAACCGGCGTGCATATCCACGCCGATCTCATCGTCGGCCTGCCGGGTGAAGGCATTGAGAGTTTTGGGCGCGGTTTTGACCGCCTCGTGCGTCTCGGGCCGCAGGAGATTCAAATCGGCATCCTCAAGCGCCTGCGCGGCACCCCCATCGTCCGGCATGACGACGAGTATCGCATGATCTACGCGGCACATCCGCCTTACGAGATCCTTTCCACGCGAGACATCCCGTTTGAGCAGATGCAGCGCATGCGGCGCTTTGCCCGCTACTGGGACATCGTCGCTAACAGCGGCCACTTCACCGGCACGTTGAAGCTGATGTGGCAAAACGCCGAGTCGCCCTTCGCCGAGTTCCTGTGTTTTAGCGACTGGTTGCACGCCACGCTGCGACGCACGCATCAGATCGCGCTGCACGTCATCGCCCAGGTGCTTTTCGATTACCTCACCGAAGAGAGGGGCATAGATCACGAACACGCCGCCAGCACCCTCGAAGCCGACTGGCACCGCACGCCGAGCCGCGAGGCGCTGAATCTGCGTGGTCGAAAAGACGCACAGAAATCCGCCGTCCTCCGCGCCGCACGTCGTCAGTCCCGCCACACGCAAACAGTCTGAGCCTGGGCTTAGCAAAAGCCGCCTGAAATCCCGACACCCCGGCCGCGTTACACCGCGCCATGTTCCGCGCATTCTTGCTCCTCTTCGCCCTTTGCCCTGTGCTCTCCGCCGCTCCGCCGAACCTGCTCATCATCACGACAGATGACATGAGCTGCGATTCGGTCGGCATCTATGGCTGCAAACTGAAGGACACCACACCGAACATGGGCCGGCTCGCGGCGCAGTCGCTGCGTTTCAATCACGCGCATGTCGTCGTCAGGAACTGCATGCCTTCACGCAACGTGATGTGGAGCGGCAAAAACCAACGAGGCCATCGCTGCCCGCATCGACCTCTTCGATCATCGCGTGCCCGAGGAAGCCTACGAAGTGCGCTACGATCCCGACGCGCTCACCAATCTCATCGCCAAACCCGAAAAAGCCGCGCAGGTGGCCACACTCGAAAAAGCTCTCGAAGACTGGATGGTGAAAACGAATGACCCACTGCTCGAAGTCTTCCGCAAACGCGATGACGCGGCCTTCCGTGAGCAATACATGAAGCAGCTCGAAGGAAAGCAGACGTCCACCCAGGATCGCAAAGTCGCTAACAAGGCTCTGTCTGCTGCAAAACCCGCCGACGCCCTCATCGCTCTTGAAGCGCCTAAAAACATCGTGCGCGGTCAAAAGGCTGTTCTGAAGGTGAAACACACCTTATCAGCCGATCTCGGTGAAAAGCCGATCCAGGTCACACTCAAAGGCGGCGGCAACGAGCGCATCGAACGCAAGGAGGTGAAAGCCTCCGGTGCCGGCGAAATTGAAGTTGCCTTTGACATCCCGGCTGAAGTCCCCGGCAACAAAGTCATCTTCGCGGGTCTTGTTGGCACCAGACTCAAGGATTCGGTGCAACCCATCCAGACGAAGCCCGTGCCAGTGAAGTGATGGAGGCAGCTTTGACTGCGAATTCGAAGCCTTGCGCCAGAGTGTTACTTCAGCCGCTCAATCGGAATCACCGCCATCTCGGCGCTGTTATGGTTGCCGCCGCGACCACCGTTGTTGGAGAAGCCGACGTAGAGTTTGCCTTCGTGCTCGGTGGCGCAGGGGTAGCTGAGGGCGGCTTTGGGATTCGATTCGCCCTGGCCGTTGTGCTCGGCATGGCGGATGACGAAGACCTGACTGAGCAGCGGCGATCCAGGCTTGCTGACGGCAATGGTGAGCGGGTAACGTTTACCCCCGTTGTTCGCGGCATTGGTGCAGACGAGGTAGCGCTGACCAGTGCTCAAGATGCCAGCAGCAGGTTTGGATGTGGTCATGGGCAGGTTGCTTTCGCCCATCATGCTCCAGGTGCGACCGTAGTTGGTGCTCTTTGAAATCAAGGCGAGCGGTTTGGCGGCGTAGCGGGCGATGTTGAGCACGTTTGCGCCGTCCACGATGATGCTCGACTCGCCCCACATCCTTAGACCTTCATGAACGGGGATGCTGATGAAATCCCACTTCGCGAAGTCATCGCCATGACTGATGGCGACGGCGGCGGGGAAGGTGCCGGTGTTTGAGTAAGGCCCAGCGCTGATGCCTGGCATGATCCAGTTGCCATCATTCATCTTCACCGGCTGATTCAGCACCCAGAAGCCGTTTTCGAGCGTGACGCCATGCTTCACCCACTGACCCGTGGCTTCGTCGAGCGAGTAGGCGCGAGTGTGGATGCGCTCCATCTTGTTGTAGTAGGCTCCGTGGAAGGCCCAGAGCTTCCCGCCTTGCGAAACGAAGACGCCGTGACTGACCGCGAGGTTCTCCTCCTCGCCTGCGTCGATCATATGCAGCTCACTCCAGGTTTTTCCGCCGTCCTCGCTCACGCGATACTGCGCTTCTTCGCTGACGGTGTTCTCCGCGCCCTTGTTGTGGCCGATGGAGGCGTAGAGCTTCCCTTTGTGCCAGCAAAGGCCAACGCCGTGGAGGAAGGTGTAACCATCCGCAGCCTTGTCCCACTTCTTGATGACGTGAAACTCCACGCCGTCAAGCACAGGCAAATCCTTCGCCTCGCCTAGCTTCTGCGAGTCGTCCCAGAGCGGGAAATCGGCGGTCTTGGGTTTTGGAAGCTCGTGCTTGGCCGCGATGGGCCGATAACTCGCTGCGATCTCCTCCGCGCTCATCACGCGAGGCTCGAAGCGTGCTTCATCAAGTGCGCCATGGAACTGCTGCTGCTTTTTCCCATCGTCCAAGATGCCACCGAGTGTGATGGATGCTTGGGTGGCTGGAATGGGCTTCTTGAGCTTCACCTCGCCCACGGGCTTGCCATTCAAAAAAAGCGCTGCTTTGCCAGAATCGACCGTCAGTGTCGCCAGATGCCAATGACCGGCCTTCAACGGCTCACCACAGGTGATTTCGCTCCAACCGTCCTGCCGCAAGTGCGCCTTCATTTTGCCATTCGGCTCGATGGTGATGCCCCACTGACGCTCGCCGAGCGAATAGCGATTTTTGCCGACGATCATCTGCTGCGAGCCTTCGAGCACATGCGGATTGAACCACACGGAGACGGTGAAGCTGCCGTTGAGCTGCGCGGTGTCCTTCAGTTCGATGACGGAACTGCCATCCAGCACGAGGCTTTGATCCACTGCGCCAGCGGCGGGCTTGGCGGTGCCGTGAACTTGAATGGACTCTTTGGCGTCATCCAGTTTCCATCTCTCTGCATGGGCAGTGATGAGCGGAACCAGTAAGAGCAGCAAGGCGAGAACAGATTTCATGGCCCAGGAGAAACGCGGCAATGGGTCCCAATCCTGAAGCAACGGCACTTTTCGACGTGATATGTTAACATCAGGCCAACGGCCTTTAAGAACTCTGGGCGGTGATCAAACCGCCCGCTCCAGCTTCTCGTCGATGCGGGCGACGAGGGTGTCGAGGAGTTCGCTGTTGCCGAAACGCTCCACCACGCCGGCGAGGAAGCCTTCGATGATGAGCTTGCGGCTTTCGCTGTCGCTGATGCCGCGGGCTTTGAGGTAGAAGAGTTCTTCGTCGCTGATGGGGCCGCTGGTGGCGCCGTGGCTGCATTTGACCTGATCGGCGTTGATTTCGAGACCGGGGAGGCTGGTGGCTTCGGCTTCGTTGCTGTTGAGCAAGTTGCGGCAGGTCTGATAGGCGTCGGTGTAGTGCGCCCCTTCATCGACGATGATGAGGCCGCTGAAAATGCTGCGGGACTGGCCGTAGAGGGCGTTTTTGTAGAGCAGGTCGCTCGTGGCGTGCGGGGCTTTGTGACGCTGAAGCGTGCGCTGATCGACGATTTGCTCACCGATGGGCAAGCTGACGCTGAGCATGTCGCTGCGGGCACCCTGGCCGACGAGATCGCTGACGCTTTCGCTGCGGCTGAAGGCGGCTCCGAGCTGCACCTGGAAGCTTTTCACGCTGGCATCGCGTCCGGCGGTGATGCTGGAAAGATGCAGCGCCTGGGCGTCATCGGCGAGTTCCTGGCAGGCGGCGTAGGTGATCTTGCTGCCGCTGCCGCCGACGAGATCGGCGATGGCGATGCTGAGGCCGCCTTCACCTTCGAGACTGCGGTAATGATCGACGACGCTGACCTCGGCGTGATCGCCCGTGACGATCAGCGTATGCGGAAAGATGGCCGCGTGATCGCCGACGACCCAGTGGAAGATTTCGACCGGCTTTTCGATGACGACATTCTTCGGGACGATGATGACGGTGCCCGCTTTGACATGCGCGAGATGCAGCGCGGCGAATTTATTCGAGCCGAGAGCTTGCTCACCCTTCATGAAATGCTGCTGCAGGGCCGCTTCGTGGGATTTGAGGGCTTCTTCAAAGCTCACGCACACCACACCGGCGGGAAGGCCGCTCGCGTCGGATTCGACAAGCGTGTCGTTCACGAAGACAAAGCGTGCCGCGCGTTCCTTGAGACCTTCGGTGGCTGCGAGCGCGGCTTTGGACTGCTCGGCGGTCGGTGCTTTGGCCGGAGCGTGGTCGGCGAGCTCGATCTTCTTCGCGTTCGAGTAGCGCCAGTTTTCGTCTTTAAGGCCGGGAAGCGGCAGGGACTGGAATTCGGCCCAGGCTGCGTTGGAACGGGCGGTGAACCAGTCTGGAGCGACGGAAGTAGCAGTCGGGGCGATGGCGAGGAGGCCGGTGGCGGATGAAGAGGCTTCAGGGAGCATGGGAGGTCGAAAAAATGACGAATGGCGAATTCAGAATGAGGAATGAATTACGAAGTCCGAAGGGCTAACTTCGGCGGGGCGGTAAACGAAGGCGCGAGAGCGTCGTGGAGTGCGGTGACAGAGATGCGAGGGCGAAGCCTCGCATCGGCGGCACCGCTGTCGTGGGTGAAAAAGGCGAACGAGTATCAGGAGACGTTCGACAGCGGCGTCGCGCCAAGGCTTGCCGCACGCACTCCACGACGCTGACGCGTGATGCGACATCCCATGAGCGAGCGGAGTCTGTTCGGCATTCATCATTCTGGTTTCGTCATTCCGCGCATGCGGTTAGCCAACGCTGCCTTCCATTTCGAGGTCGATGAGCCTCTTCAACTCCACGCTGTATTCCATCGGGAACTCCTTCACGAGGTCGTTGATGAAGCCGTTGACGGACAAGCTCATCGCTTCGGCTTCGGTGAGGCCGCGCTGCATGAGGTAGAAGATTTGGTCGGCGCTGACTTGGCTGACGCTGGCTTCGTGCTGGGTGCTGTGTTGATTGCCACGGACGCTGATGGCGGGGTAGGTGTCGGTGTGGCTGTTGCTGTTGATGAGCAGGGCGTCGCACTCGGTGTTGTTTTTGCAGCCTTTGAGGTGCTTCGGGATGTGGACGAGGCCGCGATAGGTGCTGCGACCTTCACCAATGGAGATGGATTTGCTGATGACGTTGCTGGTGGTGTCATCGGCGGCGTGGACCATCTTCGCGCCAGTGTCCTGATGCTGGCCGCTGTTCGCCAAAGCGATGCTGATGACCTCCCCACGGGCGCGTTTGCCTTTCATGATGACGCCGGGGTATTTCATGGTGAGGCGGCTGCCGATGTTGCAATCGATCCAGCGCACTTCGGCGTCTTCCATGGCGATGCCGCGCTTGGTAACGAGGTTGAAGACGTTGCTGCTCCAGTTCTGCACGGTGACGTACTGGATCTTGGCACCTTTGAGGGCGACGAGTTCGACGACGGCGCTGTGCAGCGTGGCGGTCTCAAACTTCGGCGCGGTGCAGCCTTCCATGTACATGACCTCGCTACCTTCATCGCAGATGATGAGCGTGCGCTCGAACTGGCCAAACTGCTCGCTATTGATGCGGAAGTAAGCCTGCAGCGGATGCTTCACTTTCACACCCGGCGGGACATAAATGAATGAACCGCCACTGAACACGGCGCTGTTGAGCGCGGAGAATTTGTTATCGCCGGTGGGGATGACTTTGCCGAACCACTTCTTGAAGATCTCGGGGTGTTCTTTGAGGCCCTCGCTGCTGTTCACAAAGATGACGCCCTGCTCGGCAACGGCGGCTTTGATGTTCGAGTAAGCGGCTTCGCTGTCATACTGCGCCTCAACGCCGGCGAGGAATTTGCGTTCCTGCTCAGGGATGCCGAGACGATCAAAAGTCTTCTTCACATCCTCCGGCACGTCGTCCCAGGAGCGCTTCGGCTTCTGGCCGTCGCTCAGATAGTAGCGGAATTCGTCGAAGTGGATGTTTTCCAGGTCCTTCGTGGCCCAATGTGTGGGCATGGGCTTGTCTTGGAAGACCTTGAGAGCCTTGTGACGGAACTCGCGCACCCAATCAGGATCGTCCTTCACGTCGCTGATGTAATCGACGGTCTTCGACGTGATGCCGAAGCCGGAGTCGAACTTGTTGCGCTCGGGGAAGGTGAAATCGCCGACGCTATCGACGCGGATGTCGGAGATGTCATTTTCGACGGCGGATGGGAGGTCGAGGGTGGAGTCGGGGGCGGAGACCATGATGTTAAAGTTTGGCGGGTTTCTGGTTTAAAGTTTCAAGCAGGACGCTTAGCGCTCGGCGGAGGCGGGTGGATCCTCGCGGACGACGAAGGATTCGGTTATGCCTGCCTCGTAGGTGACGGGTTTGCGGCGAACGATGGGGCGGTCGGCAAAGACCCAGCCTTCTTGTTTGAGACGCTCGCCGACTTCACGCATGTGGGCGTTGAAGCGGTCGAGGTCGTAGCCACATTCGGCGAAGATGGCTTCGCGGTTAGCGCGGACTTCAGCGACGATGGGATCGGTGGTCATGTCAGATGAGTTCCTCCGGGGTTCCAATCACAGGCGGCGAATAACCCGCCTCACGGCAGGCGATTTCAATGCGGCGCTGCATATGCATATTGTTGATGTGGGTGCAGTTCCAGGTAAGCAAAAAGTCGATGCCGTGAACGGCGGCGATTGCGATGTGAAACGCATCGGTTTTTGCCTGATCGGGAAGATTGAGGCGCGATATGAGGTCTCGCGCGAGGTCTTCTGTTTCAATGCTGTTTGGTAACAGTGGGATACCCTGAATAACACTCAATCGCTGCTGGGCCATGACGGAATCGCCACGAGAGACTTCCTTGATGACATAGTCTGAGATGAAGAGTTCGTGATTGGGTCGTGAATTCTGCCACCACTCGTGAGTGATCTGCTGATGCCCCGCAAGCACCACATCACGACTCGGCCGGGCTACGAGGTAGCCCGGGATGGTCGTTTCGATGTACACGGAGGGCTTCATGGGATCGAATTAGGAATCGGCAGGTTTACGCCGTTTGGCGAAGGGCTCAGACTTGCGCTTCTTGCCATAATCAAAGCAAACTTCGGAGTCCGTGATGCCTTTCACGGGAGGGTACGAGCCATAAATATTGATCGGAGTTCCTTGGATATGGGGACAAAAGAGTTCGCTATGCTTCCACCGACCGTCTTTATCTCGTTGAAGTAACAGCAAAGCTACTCTTGGAAAAGTAGGTGAGCGGTCTTCGACGATAAGGACAGAGTGCCCGCTTTCGCTTTGGAAGATCTCAATACGATCATTTTTCCGATTATAGTCCTCAAACTCGCCGTTGTATTTTGGGTCGGATAGCCCAGAGGGCGATTCACACAACTTATGACCATGCAGATCAGTCAAATCATAGCGTGAAAAGGTGCGCGCACGATCTGACGTGCCGACCTCTGGCCTGCTTTCGTCTTCACAATAGCGGCCAGCGATGTGTTTGAGAATCACTCCGCCTTTGAGGGCGATTTCAGTTTCAGGATACGTTGGAGCTCCGTTGTATACTGGGGCAACAAATTGGTGAGCGCATGAAGTCACCACTAAAATGCATACAACCGCGAGATGCTTCACGACACCTCGCAGAGTTCTACTTTTTGATGTTGGGCGACTGTTCATGATTCCACTTCGGTTTGTCACGCCGCAGCAGCCAATGGCTCCTCATGGACCCAGTCGTAGCCGCGTTCTTCGAGTTCGAGGGAGAGCTCTTTGCCGCCGGTTTTGACGATGCGGCCGTCTTTGAGGACGTGGACGATGTCGGGCTGGATGTA
>CAXNGR010000126.1:0-8251 GCA_964201265.1 Verrucomicrobiaceae bacterium | reverse complement strand
ATTCCGCAGCACAAAGCCTACAGCATGGAAAAACTCATCGTTCACGGCGGCGCTCCGCTCAAAGGTCGCATCAACATCAGCGGATCGAAGAACTCGTCGCTGCCCATTCTGGCAGCCACGTTGCTCACGAAGGACACCTGCACCATCCGTCGCGTGCCTGATCTGAGCGATACGAACTACATGGTGCGCATCCTCGGAGAGCTCGGTGCTGAGGTCGAACGTGCCAGCGGTGTGGTCGTGGTGAAGGCGGAGAAGATCAAGTCTGTCGCGCCCTATGAACTCGTGCGCAAAATGCGCGCCTCCATCTGCGTGCTGGGGCCGCTCACGGGCCGCTTGAAGAAATGCACCGTCTCCTTGCCCGGCGGCTGCGTCATTGGAGATCGCCCGGTCGATTTGCATCTTAAAGGACTCGAAGCACTCGGAGCGCAGATCACCGTGGAAGGCGGGGACATCTTTGTGAACGCCAAAAAAGGCTTCAAGGGCGGCCCGATGAATCTCATGGGCAAACACGGCTCTACCGTGCTCGGCACGGACAATGTCATGATGGCCGCCGTGCTCGCCAAAGGCACCACGATCATCGAAGGGGCTGCCGCCGAGCCGGAAGTCGAAGACCTTGCGAATTTCCTCATCAAGATGGGCGCAAAAATTGAAGGAGCGGGCACCAACCGCATCACCATCGAAGGCGTGAAGGAGCTTCACGGCGCGGAGCACATCGTCATCCCGGATCGCATTGAGGCAGGCACCTTCCTTGTGGCTGGTGCGATGCTCGGCGACGGCGTCACCTTGAAGCGCGTCATGCCCGAGCACATGAAATCCATCACAGATGCGATGATCAGATGTGGCTTCCCGCTCGAAATCACCAAGGACAGCATCACCGTTCGCCCGAATCCGAACGCCAAGGGCTTTGATCTCACCACACTTTGCTATCCCGGCTTCCCGACGGACATGCAAGCCCAATTCTGTGCTCTGGCATGTGTCATCAACGACACCAGCACGATTACCGAGACCATCTTCCCGCAGCGCTTCATGCACTGTGCTGAAATGAAACGCATGGGGGCGAACATCGACTTGCAAGGTGCCACCGCCCGCATCCGTGGCGGTGAAAAGATGAAAGGCGCTCCCGTCATGGCCTCCGATCTTCGCGCCTCCGCAGCGCTGGTGCTTGCTGGCCTCGTCGCTGAGGGCAAGACGGAGATTAATCGTCTCTACCACATTGATCGCGGCTACGAGCACCTCGACGATAAGCTGGCCACACTCGGCGCACAGGTGGAGCGCGTGAGAGATTAAGGAATCAGTCTCAGCAAGGCCTGAGCGGCGGGCGAGAGCACGCTGCCTTTCTGCCACACCGCAGCGATCTGACGCTGCATCTTGGGCTCACGAATCGTGATCGCTTGAATAGTCTTGGGTAGATTTCCGGCCGCCAGTTGTGGGACGATTGCCAAACCGAGTCCCGCAGCGACCAACGCCCGGACCGTTTCGAGTTCACCGCTCTCACAGGCGATGCGCGGTTCAAATCCCGCCTTGCGGCAGGTCTCCAGCGCCGTGTCACGCGCACGACCCTTGTAGAAGATGAATGACTCCGAGGCCAGTTGCTTTAATGCCACCTCCTTCTGCTTTAATAGGCTGGGCGATTTCGCGACGAGCAGCACGAACGGCTCCGAGATGATCGTCCGCGTCTCAAATGCCGACTTGCTGGCTGGAAGCTGAAGAAAACCGATGTCTGCCAAGCCTGATTCCACGTTCTCGGCCACTCGCTCGGAACTGTCCTCGATCAATTGCAGCTCCACCTTGTCATGCAGCCTGCTGAAACTGCGAATGACCTCCGGCAGCAGGCATGCGCTCACACTTGGAATCGCGGCAATGATCAGCTTGCCGCCGCGAAGCTGCGCCACATCGGAGACAATGGCCTTCGCCGCCTCGGCTTGAGTGATCAACGCCTCCGCACGTGGCAGGAATGCTTTCCCGGCCGCAGTGAGCTGGATTTCTTTTCGACCACGGATGAACAAAGCGGTGCCGAGCTCCGATTCGAGGTTCTTCATCTGCTGACTCAAAGCCGGCTGCGCCATGTGCAAACGCTCCGCCGCCCGTGTAAAGCTGCGCTGCCGGGCGATCTCGATGAAGTAGCCGAGTTGGTAGAGTTCCATGATTGAGCATCAGTATTTCCAATCCCGAGCATCGTAAAATCATCTTTTTCTTATGGATTGGAGCCGTCATGATCGTGCCCATGAGCCGACTGTGCGTCCACACCATCACCACGAAGCCGCTGAGCCTCGAACAATGCCTCACCGAGTTTCCCAAGCGCGGCGTGAGCGGCATCACCATCTGGCGTCAGGCGCTTGAAGGTCGCGATTTGACCACCGTGAAGCGCCAGACGGCCGATTCGGGCCTGGATGTGGTCAGTTTGTGCCGCGGGGGCTTTTTTCCGGCCAAATCGGCTGCGGATCGGCAGAAGGCCATCGACGACAATTTGCTCGCCATCGAGCAAGCGCACGCCATCGGCGCTCCGCTCATCGTTTTGGTCTGCGGAGCCGTTCCAGACCAAAACCTCGTCGAATCCCGCAAACAGATCACCGACGGCATCGCCGCTGTTTTGCCCGCCGCCGAGAAGGCAGGCGTCAAACTCGCCATCGAGCCGCTGCATCCGATGTATGCCGATGACCGCAGCGCGGTGAACACGATGCGGCAGGCGCATGAGATATGTGATGTGCT
Source organism: Verrucomicrobiaceae bacterium (assembly GCA_964201265.1). Lineage (GTDB taxonomy): Bacteria > Verrucomicrobiota > Verrucomicrobiia > Verrucomicrobiales > Verrucomicrobiaceae > Prosthecobacter. The sequence continues at coordinate 5,542 of CAXNGR010000126.1, read as the reverse complement.
CGGCTCGCCAGCTTCGGTGGGTATCGCGGTGGATGTCTATCACGTCTGGTGGGACCCGGAATTGAAGTCGCAGATTGATCTCGCAGGCCAAACCGGCCGTCTGCATGCCTTCCACATCTGCGATTGGAAAACGCCGACGACTGATCTCCTCAACGACCGCGGCCTGATGGGTGAAGGCTGCATCAACATCCGCGAAATCAGCGATTGGGTGGACGCCACCGGCTTCACCGGCCACCGCGAGGTCGAAATCTTCTCCCACAAGTGGTGGAGTGGCGATCAGGGCGAGTTCCTCGATCAAATCGCGACCAGCTATGCACGGCTCTATGCGTAAACTCTCTGCCATGCTCCTTCTTTGCTTCATGGCCGCCACGTCGTTGCTGGCGGAGCATCCGCTCCAGCAGCGTGATCATTGGCAGCTCGAAGATACCGCCGCTTGGGAGTGGCAGGGCGAGGGTGAGGCGACGACGCTCGTTCTGAAAAAGCCATCGCAATACAAGCCAAAGGTCCGCAGGCCGTTCAACCTGGCCTGGTTTGGCGGCGCGGAGTTTGGATCGTTCACGCTGACCTGCGAAGCGCGACTCGATGTCTTCAACAAGGGTAATAACGACGTCTGCATTGCCTTCTCCGGGCGTGGTGAGTCCGAGTTCTACTATGCTCATCTCGGCGAAACGGCGGACGGTGTGCATCTGCAAGTGCATGTGGTGAACCAAGCGGACCGCCAAGCCATCACAACGAATCGCGCGAAGACGCTGCCCTGGAGGCCCGGTCATTGGCACCCCATCAAACTGGTGCGCGATGCCTCCTCTGGTAGCATCGAGGTATGGTTTGAGGATCAACTCGTGCTCGAAGCCACCGACAAGACCTTTGGCATAGGACGCATCGGCCTTGGCTCGTTCGATGATCTCGGCGCGTTTCGGAAGCTGACCATCACCTCCGCGGCCACTGAGCCCGGTTTGCAGGTCGAAGTCGTCGCTGGTGGCGGCACGCTGGTGGAGAACGCGCCTGCGACTCAATGCAAGGTGACGCAGCCCTTTGGCATCGCGTTTGATCCGCAGGACAACATGTTTATCTGCGAAGAGACACACCGACTGTTGCGTGTGGATGCGAAAACGGGCACGCTCACCGTCGTGACGGCTGCCAAGGGCAAAAACGCACCGCAAGGTGACAATGGACCTGCCAAGGACGCGAGCTTCATCGCACCGCACAATCTCGTCGCGGATGCGGAGGGAAATCTCTTCATCGCCGACACCTACCACTACGCCGTGCGTCGTGTGGATGCCAAAACCGGCATCGTGACCACCTTCGCAGGCAATGGCACCCAGGAACTCAGCGGCGACGGCGGTCCCGCGACGAGCGCCGGACTGGATGGTCTCGCGTGCCTGTGCTTCAACCATGACTTCACGAAGCTCTACCTCGGCGGGTTCAGCAAAGTCCTCCGCGTGGTGGACATGATGACGGGCATCATCACCACGGTGCCCGGTTTCGGCGGCAGCCGGGCAATGGCGGTGGATTCCAAGGGCAATCTTTTAACGGCGACGGGGAGCGGAGTGCGCATGCTGGCTACCGATGGCAAGGTCACCGTGCTGAATGATCCCACCGCCGCGTCGCTGTTGAAAGGCGTGAAGCACCTGTGGGCGGACCGCGATGACAACATCCTCATCGCCGACGCGAGCAATCATCGCATCCGCAAGTTCATCGTCTCCGAGCGAAGGCTCGTCACCCTCGCCGGAGTCGGCGAAAAAGGCGTCACTAGCGTGCCCGGTCCGGTTTTGCAGGCCCAACTCGGCGAACCGCACGGCGTCGTCACACATCCGCGCACTGGCGACATCTACATCGCCGATTCGCGCAATCATCGCGTGCTGCGAATCAAGCAACCTCACTAACCTAACCTCCTTTCACATCCACACACCTCCTATGAAAACACGCAGAATCGGCATCATCATGAACGGCGTCACGGGACGCATGGGCACGAACCAGCACCTCATCCGCTCCATCAAGGCGATCCGCGATCAAGGCGGCCTCAAAGTGAATGACGAGCTGACTTTGATGCCTGATCCCATCCTCACGGGACGCAATCATGACAAGCTCGCGGCTCTCGCGGCACGCACGGGCGTGACGCGCTTCACCACGGATGTCGATGCGGCTCTTGCGAATCCGGATGACGAGATCTTTTTCGACGCCAGTGGCACGCTGCAACGGGCGGGCTTTGTCGAAAAGGCCGTGAAGGCGAAGAAGGCCATCTACTGCGAGAAGCCAACGGCGGTGGAGACAGCGGAGGCGCTGCGTCTTGCCAAGCTTTGCGAAGACGCGGGGGTGAAGAATGGCGTGGTGCAGGACAAGCTATGGCTCTCGGGCATCCGCAAGTTCAAGCTGCTGAAGGATCAGGGCTTCTTCGGCCGCATTTTGAGTGTGCGCGGTGAATTCGGCTACTGGGTCTTCACGGGTGAAGACGGCGATCAGCCCGCGCAGCGTCCGTCATGGAATTATCGCAAGGAAGACGGCGGCGGCATCATCGTCGATATGCTCTGCCACTGGCGTTATGTGATCGACAATCTGTTTGGCAAAGTGAAGGCCGTGAGCTGCATGGGGGCCACGCACGTCCCAAAACGCATCGACGAACGCGGCAAGGAATACGCCTGCACCAGTGACGATGCCTGCTACGCCACGTTTGAATGCGAAGATGGTGTGATCTGCCATTTCAACAGCTCCTGGACCGTGCGCGTGCGTCGCGATGACCTCTTAACGATGCAGGTCGATGGCACGCATGGCAGCGCCATTGTCGGATTGCGTGATTGCTGGGTGCAGAGCAGTGGCATCACGCCGCGTCCGATCTGGAACCCGGACATCCAGCAGCCAATCAACTTCTACGAAGGCTGGCAAAAAGTGCCGGAGACGACGACTTACGACAACGCCTTCAAAATCCAGTGGGAGGCGTTTTTGAAGCACGTCGCCGTGGATGCGCCCTTCCCGTGGACGCTGCGTGAAGGTGCCAAAGGCGTGCAACTTGCCGAACTCGGCCTGCAAAGTTGGGAACAGCGCAAATGGCTGCCAGTTGAGGCACTGTAAGCCGGGAATTCCGGCTCACCGCACGTTCGCAGCGGGAAGGGGGCTATGCGCCGCCTTCCAACTGCGCTTCGGTCTTCTTCTTTTCACGCTGACGCTGGCTGCTGTCGAGCGTGCGCTTGCGCAGGCGGATGCTCTTGGGCGTGCATTCGGCCAGTTCATCGGGAGCGATGTACTCGATGGCACGCTCCAGGCTGAAGCGCACCGGCGGCGAGAGCGCGATGGCCTTGGTGCCGCCTGCTTCGCGGAAGTTGGTCAGGTTTTTACTGCGCGTCGGATTCACCGGCAGGTCGTCCGCACGTGGATTTTCACCGATGAGCATGCCGTCATAGACGAGTTCGCCGGGGCCGATAAAGAGCTTGCCGCGAATCTGGATCGTATCCAGCGCATAGCTGGTGGCTTCGCCGCCTTCGGTGCTGACGAGCGTGCCGGTTGAGCGCGTCTGCATCGGTCCGGCATGCGGGGCGTATTCTCTGAAGAGATGGCTGTGGATGCCGTGACCGCTGGTCTGGTTCATCAGATCAAACTCGAAGCCGATCAAGCCGCGCGTGGGGATGTAAGCCTGGAGGCTGGTACGTCCGCTGTGCGCGCTCATGTCCTCGATCTTGCCTTTGCGCTCGGAGATCGATTTCATCACGTTGCCGAGGTATTCATCCGGCACATCAATGTAGAGTGTTTCAAATGGCTCGCAGAGCACATCATCGATGCGCTTCATGATCACCATCGGGCGGGACACGAGCACTTCGAAGCCTTCACGGCGCATTTGCTCGACGAGCACGGCGATCTGCATCGAGCCACGGGCGCTGACATCAAAAATACCGGCGGTGTCCGTGTCTTTGACGCTGATCGTCACGTTCATCTTCTGCTCGCGGTCCAGACGGTCGCGGATCTTGCGGGAGGTGACGTGATCGCCTTCGCGTCCGGCCAGCGGGCCGTCATTCACGGCGAACTGCATCACAATCGTCGGAGGGTCGATGGCGACGAATGGCAGGGCAGGGGCGTCGGCAGCACCAGCCACGGTCTGACCGATGTCCACGTCTTCAAAGCCGCTGATGCCTACGATGTCGCCTGCGGTGCCTTCCACGGACTCACCCGTGGTCAGTGTCGTGTATTGGAAAACTTTGGTCACCTTCACCGGCTTGGCTTTTTCTTCCGGCGTCTTGCCCAGCAGGAAGACGCGGTCACCCAGCTTCACGCTGCCACGGGTGACTTTGCCGATGGCCACACGGCCCACAAAATTGTCCCAGTCGATGTTCGAGACGAGCATTTCAAAGCTGCCTTCGACCTCTGCTTTTGGAGCCGGGATGTGCTCCACTATCTTGCCCAGCAGGAAGGTCATGTCATGCTGCTCGCCGGTGGGTGAATCCGTAACCCAGCCAGCGCGGGCGCTGCCGTAGAGAAAAGCGGCGTTGAACTGATCTTCGGTGGCATCGAGTTCAAGGAAGAGCTCCAGCACCTTGTCGTGAACCTTCTGCGGATCGATGTTCGGGCGGTCCATCTTGTTGATGAGCACGATGGGCTTGATGCCCTGCTGCAGCGCTTTCTTTAATACGAAGCGCGTCTGGGCCTGCGGGCCGTCATAGGCATCCACCACGAGCATCACGCCATCCACCATCTTCATCACACGCTCCACCTCGCCGCCGAAGTCGGCATGGCCGGGGGTATCGACGATGTTGATGATGTGGTCGTTCCAGTGAACGGAAGTGTTCTTGGCCTTGATGGTGATGCCCTTTTCCTTTTCGAGGTCCATCGAGTCCATGGCACGTTCGGCGATGGCCTGGTTTTCACGGAAGTTGCCGCTGGAGCGCAGCAGGCCGTCAACGAGCGTCGTTTTGCCGTGATCGACGTGGGCGATGATGGCGATGTTGCGGATTTTATCGGGGGTCATGAGCAGTTTTTCTGGGGAAGGGGGCCGCGAGGGTAGCAGCGTCTGCGAGATAGGCAACCGCTGATGCGCGACATGTCTCGTGCTCCGCCACCCGAGAAGGTCAGAGTGGGAGTGAGTCACAACCCAGGGAAAGTGAGCGCTGTGGCAACGTCCGGCCCGTTTGAAAGAATGGGTTTGTCAAAATCTTCACGGGAAAATCCAGACATGCTCAATCTAAAGCGCAATAGGCAGAAATTGGATTTCAGCATGCCTTCATGAACTTTCAAATCTAGATCACATGATAAGCGAACATGCAGCACATGACGCTGAGCGGCATCAGGTCAGCATCGCCTGTGAGAGTTTATACGAACATCATCACGCCGCTCTGATCCGCCAAGCCACAATTTGCGGGTGTGATGAGCATGATTCCAAGGATGCAGTGCAGGAGTTATTCGCTAGGCTCTTTCGTCTCAAGATGATCGTTTTGGTCAGTCGTTTGCCTTTTGAGGCGCAGCGGGCTTGGTTGTTTCGCACGCTTAAATGGATTGTGCTCAATATGAGAAGGCAGCGCGTCTCCATTCGTCGCGGTGGCGGTTCGCCGCATGATTCTAT
>CAXNGR010000125.1:0-8262 GCA_964201265.1 Verrucomicrobiaceae bacterium | reverse complement strand
GGGGCCATCCGCCACCTCATGAGCAGCAACCACAAGAAAGAAGACTGGCGCATCATCGTGCCCGTGGAGCTGCTGAAGCAGGCGGAGCGTACGAAGCGAATTTTTAGCATCGTGCTTGGCAGCATTGCCGCCATCTCGCTGCTGGTCGGTGGGATTGGCATCATGAACATCATGCTTGCCAGCGTAACCGAACGTACCCGGGAGATTGGCATCCGCCGTGCCCTTGGCGCTCGCCAGGCCGATATTGTGGTGCAGTTCCTCATCGAGACCGTGCTGCTGGCGGGAGTCGGTGGTGTGCTGGGTGTCGCGCTCGGCTTGGGCATTCCGATGGCTATCGAAAAATTCGCCGGAGTGACCACGATCATCAAAATGTGGTCGCCGATCATGGCTTTCTCCATCTCCGTCATCACCGGTATCGCCTTCGGCATCTATCCAGCACGCCGCGCGGCCCAGATGAATCCGGTGGAAGCGCTGCGGCACGAGTAGTCCGGATTTTGGCGGTAACGAAACGCTTCCGATGAGCTTTGCTCTAGGATGAAACGATCATTCCTGCTTGGGTGCATGCTTGGCACTGCCGCACATTCTGCGGTGCCGGATCAGCCCGTTGCCGCCATCAGTCCCTTGGCCTCTCCAGCCGTGGTGCTCTGCCTGCGACCGCTTCATCCCGGATTATGCAATTGAGTAAGCGAACGGCGGTGGGCGGGCTTCGATTTGGCGGAAGATGGCGTTCATCCAGGGGCGCTTTTTGCGGGGCAGTGAGAGTTTGAGCACTCGTTTGCGGGCGTGCTTGGCTGACCCAGCCGCCTATTGCAAAGCAATAGGAGCGTAGCGTCGCCAAGGTGGCTTGGTTGTGACTGTTGAGCCCAAAGTGTCGGAACAGGCTCATCAGGTTGTAGGCCACCATGATGAAGCGGAAGGAGGCTTCCGTGGCCCAAAAGTCTTGCAGGCAAAACGCGTCCAGGCCGAAGTCCTGCTTTAGCTCCTTGATCCGATTCTCGCAGTCCGCTCGGCTGTTGTAGATGTTCCAGATCTGATCAAGCGGCACGTCGAGATTGGTCACATACAGGCTGAAGCGGTAGTCGGGCAGGTCCTCGAAGAGCAGCTTGCCTCCGGCTTGTGGACGGCGACTGATCTGCTTGCGCACGACGATGTGCCGACGTGCTTTGGCCTTGGGATCGGCGGGCTGATGTCGCCACTCTTTGACTGCGATGCCGGGGCAGATTTCCACCCAGTCCTTCATGCCGTGGACCTCGTTCTTGAGGTTGGTGTAGGGCCGCGCGGCGATGATGTCGTTGAGACTGCGCTCTTCCAGTGTGCTCAGGATTTCGTCGGTGTAAAAGCCGCTGTCGCCACGCACCAGGCCGACCTTCATGCCTGCCATCGCCTCATCGAAAGTCTCACGCATGAACTCCACGCAGTTGGAGCACGCCGCCGAGCCGAAGCCCCGGGGCGGGGCTGAGACAGACAGCCGCAGGCTGCCCGAAGGGCGAACCCGCCGTGAGGCGGCGGGTGAGTCAATTGCCCGGGCGCAGCCACGCATTGGCCACCATCCGTGTCTGGCTGATGAAGGCCATGAGCGGGTGGTGCGAGTTGCGCCCTTTGCGGTTGGGGTTGTAGCCCTTGGCCGAGCCTTCCTGGCTGCCTTCGCGCGTGATGACCGTGCTGTCGAAGTCCACCGTCACCGCCCCCACGTTGATCTGCGAGAAGAACCACCTCTGCAAGGGCGGGAACACCGCCGTGTTGCGCGCTTGGGAGAACTTGCCAAAGAACCGACTGTAAGTGCTCTGACTCGGCAGGCTGACGTAACCGAAGATGGCTGCCAGCGTCTGATCCTGGCGCAACCAGTCGCAGTGAATGTAGCGGCTGGCTCCCGTCCAAATCCCGAGCCAAAAGCTTTCGATGATCTGCACCGGATCGTAGGCTCGATTCGACCCGCCTTGAGGCAGATCAAGCGTGGCCAGATGTTCCCGGATGCCGGTCTGGTCGATAAATCGCTTCATGAGCGCCATGCCGCCAAAGGGCGTCACCGGCTTGTCGGAGTATTCAATGGGCAGGTTCACCATCACGGTGATTGTTGCACACTCGTCAATCCTTTGGTCTGACAAGCGCTCCGCCTCTTTGCGCGTCTTCTATTGCATGTTCCAGGTTCATCTGGCTCAGCAGCCCAGACTGGCGGAAGCGGTGGAAAGCGTGAGACGGCTCACGGCCTTGGCGAAAACGCAGGAGGGAACGTCCAAACGCGCGGTGGACGCCCTCATCTTCATTTTCAAAGACCTGTTTCAGAAGGAGCATGCGTTGAGCGCGGCTGAGACAGCGCTGGCCGAGGCTGAGAGGAGGGCGTTGGCGAAGGAAAAACATGCCAAACACACCGAACTCGTGGGCAGCCCGCTTTCAGGGCCAAATCCACGCCTTGCAGCGATGTTCCGCCAGGAGGCGGCAGAACTTCTTGCCAAGGCGATCCTGCATAGGGATGAGGCGCTGAAGGTGATGATGGAAAAGATCGCCGGATACAATCATTCGGTCGCCTACTTCCAGGAACAAGGGGACAAGGCGGTGGTGATCGCGCTGGCCAGCTCTTTGTATGCCGTGGTGGATCGCAGGCTGCCTGGATTTGATTTCAATCCCAAGGTTTCCCGCGAGTGGATCACCCAACAGAAAGCCCGGACCTGAAAAAAACTGCTGGCGCGAAAAAAAACGGGCGCGTCGAGTAGTCTCAACGCGCCCGTTTGAAGAATCAGGGGATCAATGGTTGAAGTAGAACTCCTTGGAGTTCAGCAACGCCCAGAACAAGTCTTCATGCACGGACTGACGTGCGCCGGTGTCGCTGGCAATGGCTTGCTGCACCGAGGCCCACTCCTTGTCCTTCGGCATACGGCCAAAGACTCGCAGGAAGAGGTCTTCCACGATCTCGCGGTCGCTTTTCTTTTCCTGGATCATCTTAGCAACAACACGTCCCTGCTTGATGCGGTCGTTGACGGCGTCGCCATTCATGAGATGCAGCGCTTGGGATAGTGTGGGTTCCATTTTCACCTCGCAGGAGCACACAGACTCGCGCTTGGCACGACCGAAGGTGGTGAGGAAGTAATTGCTCACCGCTCCGTCAGCGATTTGCACGGCGCGTGCGCCGAGTGGTAGGCCCTGGAACTTGTTTGGCGTGTCGGTGATCTGAGAGATGGCGTCGAGGAGCACTTCAGCACGGACGCGGCGGACCTGGGCGTGGGAGAAGTTGCGTTTGTCCCCGGCGTTGGTCTCGTTGACCTTGGTGCTGCGCTGGTAGGTCTGCGAGTTACAGATGTCACGCACGAACTTGCGCATGTCGTAGTTGTACTCGGTGAGCTTTTCGGCAAGCTTGGCGATCAACTCGGGATTGGAGGGCGGGTTGGACACGCGGACGTCATCCACCGGCTCCACGATGCCCACACCATTGAAGTGCGCCCAGGTGATATTGGCGATGTTACGCGCGAAGTAAGGGTTGCGTGGGGAGGCCATCCAGTCGGCGAGCACCTTGCGACGGTCGTCGGTAGGCTTGAGTTCCGGTGTTTCGCCACCGAGGAATTTCGGTTTCATGACGGCGTTGGTCAGGAAATGGCGGGATTCACCGCCCTTGCTGTTATAGACGATGACCTCGGCTGGGTCGTCGGTTTGCTTGCGACCGATCTGACTGAAGAAGGCCTTGAAGCCGTAGTAGTCATCCATCGTCCAGCGATCGAAGGGGTGATTGTGGCACTGGGCGCACTGGATGCGCATGCCCATGAAGACCTGGGCCACGTTCTCGGTGAGCTTGAGCTGGTCGATCTCAGTCTGGTAGAAATTCACTGCCGGGCTGCTGACCGTGCCGCCAGTTGAGGCGAGCAGTTCCACCACGATTTCATTGATGGGGACGTTCTTGCCAATCCGTTCGGAGAGCCAGTTGTAATACAGTAGAGCATTCTTGTAGAAGGGGGGCTGGTTGTTGTTGATGGCGGAGCGGATTTGCAGCAGCTCGGCCCATTTCATGACCCAAAGCTCGGTGAACTCCTTGCGCTCCAGGAGAGTGTCGATCAAAGCCGGGCGTTTGTTCGGGTTCGCATCGGCCAGGAAGGCGCGCATGTCGGTGGCCTGCGGATAGATGCCAGCGATGTCGATGTAGGCGCGGCGGACGAACTCTTCATCGGTGCAGATGCCGGAGGGCAGGATGCGCAACTTGTGGAGGTTGTCGTTGACCAGGGTGTCGATGTAGTTGGTCTCGGCGAGTTTCGGGCGCTCATACTGGAGCTGGCCTGGAATGACGAGCACCTGACTGGTGACGGAATAGACATCAAAGCGGGCCAGCATGAAGGCCGCGCCGCGATCACCGGAAGTCACGAGGCCATCCTTGTTGATGCTGGCGGTGGGGTCGTTGTTCGACATGAACAGCGCGAGGTTGGTCACGTCGCGGTCGGTGCCGTCGGAGTAAGTGGCGCGCACGGTGATCTGCTGGGTGGCGTTTTTGCCCTCCATGACGATCTGACTCGGATATACCTCGATGCCTGTGCATTTGGCGACGTCCTTGCTGTCAAGCGGTGCACCGGCGGTGATCCATTCAATAAGGGTTTTGTTGTAAACCGAGTCAGGCTCGAAGCACTGGTTGCCGGAGTGCGGCACGGCCCCGACAGCTTTCTCGATGAGGGTGCTTTCCTCTGGGATGCCGAGGTTGATTCGGCGGCCGGGCATCTCGCGTGTGATGCGCATGAAGTCGCCCGCTGGGTCCATGCCGAAGAGGGAAGTGCGGAATCCGTCCTTGCCACGTGCGGCGCCGTGGCAGCCGCCCTGGTTGCAACCGCCGCGCATGAACACCGGCATGCAGTCGAGGTTGAAGGAAATCGCACGATCCTTAGTGCCATCTTTGACGGTAACGGATGCCTTGGTCGTCTGTCCGCCGATGGAGGCGATGAGTTCGGTGCTGCCTGCGTCCGCCACGGGCTTCAAGGTAAGACCGTCAAGCACCGCGATCTTGCTGTCGGCGATCTTGAGATCGCTGACTGCGGTCACGTCCTTGGTGGTGGCGTCCTGGAAGGTGGCAAGAACCACCACACGGTGGAAATCACGCTTCGTTTCCAACGAGTAGCTGCCGGGCAGGATTTCGATGCGCTTGAGCGTCGGCAGTTTCTTTTGCAGCTCGGCCAGGGCCTTGCGTTGCTCGGGTGTCTTGTAATTGAGCACCAGTCCCTCGGGCCACTTGGCACCTTCTGCAACCCAGCGCTTCAGCATATCCACCTCGTTCGTGGCGAGCGGACCGCCTTTCGGGGGCATGATGTCATCATGGTCTTTGGGAAGCACGATACGTTTGATGATCTCGCTCTCGTCGGGCTTGCCAGCGACGAGGCCTGGGCCTGTGTCGCCGCCTTTAAGGAGAGCCGCAGCCGTGTCCATCAGCAGCTTGCCTTTGATCTTGTTCGGATTGTGGCATTCGAGGCACTTGTTCTCGAATATCGGCTGAACATCCCGGATGAAATCCACCCCAGGAGCTGGAGCCGGTGCAGGTGCCGCCGCCACAACGGGAGCCGCCGCAGGTGCGGCTGGAGTTGCAGGCGCGGGATTGGCCAGAGCCAGGGCGCTGTAGGAGGTGAAAGCGAGTGTGAAGAGAGAAGCTCGCAGAGGGCTTTTCATGGGTATGTGGGGGGTGTTGTCAGAGCCTACGCCCTTGGGATGGCATATTTATCAAACGTGCGAAGAAACTACAGGGATGATGGCAATTCACCCCTCCAGCGCCGCCAGCCTCTGGCCGATGGGTGGGTGCGAGTAGTGCAGCCACACCGTGAGCGCATGAGGATTCGGGTGCGAGAGGTGATCGACTGAGAGTTTTTTCAGCCCAGCCATCAACGGTTCGGCCCCGCAAGCCGCTTTGGCGAAGGCATCGGCCTGAAACTCATGCCGCCGGCTCAAGGCGCTGCTGAGCAGGCCCAGCAGCAGGCTGGCGGGAGAATAAAGAATGCTGAACAGCACCAACCCAAGCCCCATGGGCATGCTGGCGACGCCGAATGCCTTGAAGAAGGCTGGTGACTGCAAGGCCGCGTGCAGCAGATAAAACATCAGCCCGCTCTCCAGCAGGCCCAGCACGAGTTGCTGCGGAACATGGCGGCATTTGTGATGGCCGATTTCATGCGCCAGAATCGCCTCCAGCTCCGCCTGCGTGTGTTTTTCGATCAAGGTATCGAACAACGCGATGCGCTTGTTCTTGCCGAAGCCGGAGAGAAATGCGTTCGCCTTGCTGGAGCGGCGTGAACCATCCACCACCGAAACATCGACCACGGGGAACTTCAAACGCGCAGCCAGCGCCAGCAGCGCCTCGCGCAGCGGGCCGTCTTTGAGCGGTTGGAACTTCAAAAACAGCGGCATCAGCAATCGTGGCGAAAGCCAGGCCATCACGATGCTAAATCCAGCCACCGTGAGCCAGGTGTAGAGCACCGCGTGCTCCTGCGTCTGGAAGAACCACAGGATCAGCGCCAGCAACGGCCCGCCGAGCAAGGCCGTGAGCAGCAGCCCTTTGACGCGATCCTTGATGAAGGTGCCGACCGTGGTGCGGTTGAAGCCATACTCGGCCTCAATCTTGAACGTGTCCCAGGCATCGAAAGGCAGAGACATCACGTTTTGCACGAGCATGAGCAAACCGATCACGCCGACACCGGTTTGGATCGGATTCCAACCCCAACCCGCGCTCCAGCGCTCCAGCCAGCCAAAACCACCGCCCCACCAAAACGCGATCAACACCCCCACCGAAGCCGTGCTGCGCAGCAGATCAAGCCGCGACGACATCGCCGCATACTCACCCGCCTTTTGCACCGTTTCGTCTGCAAAGATCTCCTTCAACCGCCGCGGCAGCGCATGGCGAAACTGCGCGAGGTTCAGAAACGTGGCGATGATTTCGAGATGAAACAGACCGAGCACGCCGATGAGGGCGGCGATGAACCAGGGATTGGAAAACGTCATGCGAGGGAAGGCGGTTGGCGGAACGCGTCAGGGCGTGTCCATGGGCAGGTCTTGATAGAGCTTGGGGAAGTAGCTCTCAAGTACCTTCGAGTCGAAGACCAGACGCAGCGGGCCTTTCGGCGTCGAGGATGTCATCAATCCTTCATCCACGAGCAAGTGGATGAGACCGCGCGCGGTGGTGTCGCTGATGCCCGCGAGGCGGCTGACGCGACCACGTTCGATTTCATCCACGATCAAGCCCTCACGCAGCACTGCGGCGGCTTGCTCGATCTTCTTCCGTCCCCAGTTGCCATGATGCAGGTGCAGATGCGCTTCCATGCGCGACCACAGCGTCGGCAGTTGCAGCAGTCCGGACATGAACTCGATCTGATCCAGCATGCCACGCAGGAAGAACACGCAGAACTGTGCCAGACCGCGATCCGTCAGGTTGCCGCGTCCGTCCAGGTCGCCCTGACGCTGACAATCGGCGGCTTGCAGGTGCTGATAATACGCCTGCCGCTGACGGGCCAGACCGCGCGAGATCGTCCACAAGTCTGCCGCATCCGCCTGGCAGCGGATCAGCCACGCATGCGAGTGCAGCCGGGTGACACGCCCGTTGCCATCCCCGAACGGATGAATCCATGCCAGTCGATGATGACCTGCGGCCAGGGCGATGAGCTGGCTCGTGGCTGGCAGAGCCTTGTCGCCATAGAACTGCTCAAACCGCTGCATGAATGCCGCCAGCGCTCCTGAGAACGGCGGTTGATGTCCCCCGACAATCACCTCGTGATCACGCAAGACTCCGGGCTGCATGCGCAAACGTTTGCCACTCATCGACTCGGTGTATTGCAGGTCTTCCGGCAGCCGTTGGTAAAACTCACGATGCAGCCAGCAGATGAACTCGGCGGAGTGGATCGACAGCTCTGGCTCAGCGCGCAGACGTTGACGCATGATCTGCTCCACTTCGATGTGAGCGGCGGCGAGATGCTGGTTGTCACGTTCAGCGGGCTTTTTTGAAAAATCACGGCGCAGGGCGCTTTCGATGTCTCGCGGCAGCGTTTTGTGACCCTCGATCAGGTTCGAGTAGTAGCTGTTCATGCTGCAAACCAGTTCCGCGATGGCATTGCGGCAGCCGTGGGACGGAATCTGCTCCAGCAGGCGGTTGGAGCGCCGCCAAATCCCGCACGACAGCTCCGCCAGCTCAGGCAGACGGCTGGCGGGCAGCAGCGGCTCCATCGAGCTGGGGCGGGTGTAAAGCTCCATTTTGGCAGGCATTTCGGCTGATCTTGAGCGGCGCTCAATCCCTTATTGTATCAGAGATTGGCGGCGATGAGG
>CAXNGR010000124.1:0-8266 GCA_964201265.1 Verrucomicrobiaceae bacterium | reverse complement strand
GTGGCGGCTACGGTGGTGGTGGCGGAGGAGGCGGCGGTGGCCGTGGCGGCTACGGTGGTGGCGGCGGAGGAGGAGGCGGTGGCCGTGGCGGCTACGGTGGTGGCGGAGGCGGCGGCGGTGGCAAGCGCTTTGATCGCGGCAGCCGTGGCGGTCGTGATGGTGGCGGCGAAGAAGGCGGCTGGTAAGCCGTTGCTTCCCTCCCTTTGATTTCGAAGCCCGTGATGTGGGTTTGGAAGCCTAGGCTTCCACCGGCGTCACGGGCTTTTCCGCGTTGACGAACAACGCAAAGACACCCGCCAGCACAAAGGCCACTGCACAGAGCCACACGCCCTCGTGGAAGTCGTGGTTCGTGTCGAAGGCCTTCAAAACGGCGGTGAACATCACCGGCTGAATCGCCGCGCCGAAGTTCCCCCACATGTTGCCCCAGCCAAAGAGCTGCGCCTGGTGCTTCCCACTGATGTCCTGCATCAGCGTCCACATGGCCGGCAGGCCGATGTCGGCAAAGAAGGCCACGAGGCCAAACATGATCGCCATGCCCCAGGCGGAATCGGTGTAAAGCGCCAGCACATAGCAGCCGGCGGCGGCGAATTTCGTCACCGACATCGGCAGCATGCGCCCGAGGCGTTTGCCATGCTTGCGGGAGATCTGGTCCGTCAGCATGCCGCCCAGCGGCAGCGCCGCGATGCCGATGGTCAGCGCCCCGGTGGTGATCAGTCCCGTCATGCCGTCGTCGAGATGCATCACCTTTTTGAGATAGTCCGGCAGCGAGAGAATCAAGAAGGCCCAGCCGATGTTCGTGAAGAATTGCACGCCATTTGCCATCCAGAGGTTTTTGCTGCGGCAGGCGGTGAGCAAAGGAAAGCGCTTCGGCGGGTCTTTGACCGGTAGAAACTCGCCCCGGCCTTCCGCCAACAGTGCGATCTCCGCGTCATTGCAGCGCGGGTGCAGACGCGGATGCTCGCGGAACACGCGCCAGTAGCACACCGCCACAACAATGCCGATCACACCGTAAAGCCAGCCAGCCCAGCGCCAGTCGCCGGATCTGAGAATCACAAACGCCGTCAGGCCCGGAGCCACCGCCCCGCCGACACGCCCGCCCCACGAGATCAGGCTGCTGGCAAAGCCGCGGCCCTCGATGTGCGCCCAGCGCGTGAGCAGGCCGCTGCTGGCAGGATAATAGCCCGCCTCCGCGAGACCACAGCCAAGCCGTGCCAGCAGCAAAGTGGTGAAACCCAGGGAAAAGCTCGTCAGCGCTGTGAAGATGGACCACGTCGCGATGTAGAGGCAAATCAGCGCCCGTGCGCCAAAGCGGTCGCTCAACCAGCCTGCGGGCACCTGCGCTAGCGCGTAGGCCCAGAAGAAAGCGCCCTTCACCCAGTCAATCTGCCACCCCTCCAGCTCGATGTGCTGCTGAAACGAGTCCGATGTGATGATCTGCGCGAGGCAGATCCGATCCAGATACATCAGGAAGGCCACCATGGTCGCCGTGGCGAGGATTTGATGACGGACGATGGAGGGGCGGGTGGCGGTGGACATCGGGGAGAGAAGACGCGGGATTTAAGCCATGCCTAACAGGATTCCGGCTTGATGCGCGCTTCAAAGGCGTGCATGACCCAGGATGGCAGGCACAAAACGTGTGTATTGAATGCCGTTGCGCCCTGCTGCCGTCTGAGAAACCCTTCCACTGTCATGACTGCCCTCAAAAACCTCTCCGCGCTTCTGGTGCTCAGCTTCCTCGCCTCCGGCGTGCTGGGCTGGTTCCTTTTCCAATCACGCTCCGACCTCACCGCCCTGCGCGGCGAGATGGAGCAGATCAAACTCTCTCACGCCGACGACTTGAAGGCGAAGGAGGCCGAGTTTCAGCGCACACTCGACGCGCAGTCCGCGCAGCATCAGAAAATGATCACCACGCTCAATGACGAGCATGAGAAGAAGATCGACGCCCTGCGCTCCGGCGAGCGTCAGCGTCTGGCCACCGCCGCGAAGGAGTTTGAGAACATCTTCGAGGGCAATAAGACCACCCTGCAATACATCAACCTGCTGGAGGACAAAGTGAAGGCCGGGCAGACGCTCTCGAAGGCCGAGGTGGAGAAGCTCACCATCATCACCACCGGCCTCGGTTATTTGAAAAAGCAGTACCAGAAGCCCATGCAGGAGTTTCAAGAGCTGGCCTCTTATTTTGAGGCCCAGGCCTCGAAACAACTCGCGAAACCGAAGGGCGGTTTCTTCAAGCGTGTGTTCAGCAAGGAGTTCCGTGAGCAGGAGAAGGAATACGCCCGCCAAGAAGGTGCCAAGGAGGCCTTCGAGCAGGCCCAGGGCAAGTTCACCACCGCCTACACCTCCGCCCAGCGTGCCATGGCCAGTGTGAACCTCGACGCTGACGCGCAGATCCAAAAACTGCACGCCTACATCGACGACAAGCAGCAGATGAATGCCGAGGACCTCAGCTCCTTCTTTAACAAGGCCCGCCAAGCCCTGCGCACCCATCAAGACGTGCTCGACTTTGAACCTGACGCCGTCCCTCTTCCTGCGCCGAAGCCACAGCCGTGATTTGAAATGATCCCGGAGGGATCAAAGAAAATCACCGCCCCACTTCCAGCAGCGTCGGCAGTTTGTTCAAGGGCGTAATCTCCAGGCTGGCACCAGCAGCGGCTTTGGGCTGAGGGTTACTGAATTTCAAATAACGGAACAACTCGCTGTCGGTGGTGAAGACCATCGTAGTGTCGCTGGTGATGAGCTTCTTGTAAGCCTCCATCGTCTGCTTGAACTCAAACAACTGCGCGGCATCAGGAGTCTGGTTGTAGGCCTTGGCGTAGATCTCGGTGGCCTTCGCGTCGGCGGTGCCTTCGAGTTCCTGCACCTTGCGGTAGGCCTCGGACTCGATCGTGGCGAGGTCACGCTCGCGCTCGCCGTTGATCTTGGCCGCCTCACCGTCGCCTTCGGAGCGGTAGCGGTCGGCGATCTGTTGGCGCTCACTGATCATGCGTTGGTAGATGGAAGTGCTGACGGAAGGGTCGTAGTCGATGCGCTTGAGGCGCACATCGAGCAGCTTGATGCCGAGCTCTTTCACTTTCGGCGCGGCGTTGGCGAAAATTTCGGCCTCCAACTCGCCACGGCCTTTGCTGATGGACGGCAGCACGCCGATGCGCGCCTCGGCCGTGGAAATGGCGGCACCAGCGTCCGGGGCGGGGCCGTCGCGCACGACTTTGCGGTCCTTGGTGGTGCGCACGGCCTCGATGAAGTCGTGCTTGGCGATGACGATGCGCATCTCGCTGCCGATGATGCCGTTGAGGCGGGACAGGGCGCGGCTTTCATCCGTGAGCTGGCGGTAGAAGACGAGCGGGTCGGAGATCTCCCAACGGGCGAAGGCGTTGACCATGACGAAGACCTTGTTCTTCGTGGTCATGGGCGTGGAGTCGCCATCCCACTCCAGCACGCGGTTTTCGATGCGGTTGACGGTTTGGATGAAGGGCGTCTTCCAATGCAGGCCAGCCTGGGTGACCGGCTCATCCACTGGCTTGCCAAACTGGGTGACGATGACCTGCTCGGTTTCGTCGATGGTGTAAAAGCCGGAGCTCAGCACGATGAAGAGCACGAGCGAGACAATGAGAGCGAGAGTGGATTTCATCGAGCGGCGGGGGCGGGAGATTGTTGCGGCGCGGGCTGGCGCAGGTTCATGAGCGGGAGGAACGAGGAGGCATTTTCATCCAAGATGATCTTCCCCGGCACTGTGGGCAGGATCTCCGTCATGGTTTCGAGGTACATGCGCTTTTTGGTGACCTCGGGCGCTTTTTTGTATTCGGCCAGCAAGGCATTGAAGCGCGAGGCGTCACCCTCGGCCTCATTGATGCGCTTCGTAGCGTAGCCTTCAGCGGCGCTGACTTTCTGCACGGCCTCGCCGCGCGCCTTGGGCACGACGCGGTTGTACTCGCCGCTGGCCTGATTGATGGCGGATTCTTTCTCCTGCTGAGCGCTGTTCACCTCGTTGAAGCTGGCCTTGACCATTGCGGGAGGATTCACATTGCCGAGCTGGATGAGGTCGATGCGTAGGCCCATGTTCAGAGTGTCAACCAGCGTGCGCAGACGCTCCAAGCCTTTCTGCTCCATCTCCTGGCGGCCGATGGTGAGCACTTCGTCCACCGTGCGGTCGCCCACGACCTCGCGCATGACGGCCTCAGAGAGATCGCGCAGCGTAGCTAGTGGTTCGCGGAAGTTGAAGGTGTAGGCCACGGGATCTTCCACATGGTACTGCACCTCCCACTCGACAAGCACGGCGTTCAGGTCGCCAGTGACCATGTTTTTCTCCTGCTGCTGCTCCTCGTAGTCGGTGTACTGGTAAAAATTGGTGGCCCCCTGAGTGGCAGTGCCAAACTCCAGCTTCTGCTGGCGCTGCACCTCAACGATGATGGCGCTGTCGATGCCCCAGGGCAGCTTGAAATGCAGACCGGGCGGAGCGGTCTTCAAGTAACCGCCAAAGCGTTGAATCACCGCCACGGAGTTTGCAGGAACTTGGTAAATGCCGGAAAACAGGCCGATGAGCACAAACAGAGCGCCGACGCCGAAAAGAATCAGCCGGGGGTTGAACCTGATTTGTACGCCCTCAGGCAGGGCGGGGTGACGGATGGTGGCCATGCAAAGAGGCTAGCGCAGTGGTCCCAAGCAGCAAGCGGCATGCTCGATTCATATTGAATACCCAGGACAGTTCCTTCTGCTCAGTCTGGCCTATCTCCGCCATATACAGCAGACAGACTTCTGATCGGTCGAAGCTATGACGAAGAACAATGAGGGGGAATGAAGTGAGCTACTTCAGCAACGGTGCCATTCTGGGCAGCAAGGCGTTCGTGGAAGGCATCTTCGAGGCGCAGCGGGAGCAGTTCAGCCCGAAACGAAAACAAGGAGCCAGACGCATCCGAGAGGCCAGCGAGTCACTTTATGCGTTAAGACGGCTCCAGATTCGTCCGTTGGACTAAGGGACGCTGATCAAAGCCTCACCGAGAACCCAGACGGGCGGCATGAATGTTGGCGCTGCCGCAAAAAGCTTTCCCCAAGCCGGTTCGCTCTCGACCCCGACCCTTATTTCGCCCCCTTCCGGGAATTCAGCACCTCCCAGTTGATCAACTTTTTGAAGTGAGCCTCAAAAGAGATGCTGCTGCCCGCAATCGACCCCAAAATTTTTGGGAGCTTTTCCATCCACGGATTTAGGTTCGACGACCGAGTGGACGTGGTCAGCACGGGCTGGTGTAAGCTCCTTCCTGTGACCCAAGCCTGCGCCCCAATCTGATGGCAGGGTCTTTCCACTTTCTGCCCACGTTCATTCTGATTATTTTCCCAGAACCCGTCTATTGATCTTTTCAACCAGCCCATTGCAGTCGAATCCACTTTATGTCCGACATCCGCGCCCTCGAACCTCTCACTCTCTGGAACTGTTTCGCCGATCTGAATGCCGTGCCGCGCCCGTCCAAACGCGAGGAACGAGTGGTGGCTTTTGTACGTGCTTTTGCGGAGCGTCAGGGCCTCACATCGCTGCTCGACAGGGCTGGCAATGTGATCATCAAAAAGCCAGCGACGCCGGATCGAGAAAACAGGCCCGCAGTCATCATGCAGGCACATTTGGACATGGTGCATAAGGCGGCTGACGGGTTGAATTTTGATTTCGACACGCAAGGCATCGACATGTGGGTTGATGGCGACTGGGTGCGCGCACGCGGCACCACACTCGGCGCGGACAACGGCCTCGGAGTGGCTGCGATCCTCGCGGTGTTGGCTTCGAAAGACCTCTCGCATCCGCCCATTGAGGCGCTATTCACGCTGGATGAAGAACAGGGCATGGGCGGAGCGCTCGGACTGCAACCCGGCCTGCTCACGGGCAAAACGATGCTCAATCTCGACTCCGAGGAGGACGATACCTTCACCATCGGCTGCGCGGGTGGCGTGGATACGCTGGCGAGTCTCGACTACACCAAAGCCGCGCAGCGTGCCAATGAGCCCTACCTCGCCATTCACATCACTGGACTACGCGGTGGGCATTCTGGCCTGCAAATCCACGAAGGCCGCGCGAATGCCATCAAGCTCATGGCTCGCATCCTTTGCGCCTGCGGTGAGAAAGTCGTCGCTCTAGTCACGATGCGCGGCGGCAGTGCCCGGAACGCGATTCCGGCGCAATGCACCGCTCAGGTCGTCATCCTCGATCCGCCGCGATTTGATGAAGTTTTCGCCCAGGAGGTCGCCGACATCCGCGAAGAGTTCCGCCTCATCGAACCAGGCTTGAGCATTACCACGCAGCCGGTGAAGCCGGAGTTGGGCTATATCCCCACGATGGCCGACCACGAACTAAAGCCTTTTGTTCTCGCCCTCCAGGCCGTGGTGAATGGCGTTTATCGCATGAGTCCCGTCGTTCCCGGCCTCGTCGAGGCGTCATCGAATCTCTCGCTCATCTCACTCGGCGAAGGCCACGCCGAATGGAGCGGCCTTCAGCGCAGTTCGGTCGAGTCGAGCAAGGAGGATGTGGCTCGAGCATTCGCTGCGCCATTTCAATTGATCGACGCAAAGGTCGTCCAAGACGCTGGCTACCCCGGCTGGAGTCCCAGCGCCGAATCACCCATTCTGGAAAAGATGAAGACGCTGTATCGCGACCTCTTCGGCCACGACGTGAAGGTCAGCGCCTGCCACGCCGGCCTCGAATGCGGCGTCATCGCCATCGCCTATCCTGATCTCGACATGATCTCCTTCGGCCCGAACATTCACGAGGCGCATTCCGAGAAAGAGTGCTGCAGCATCTCCTCTGTGCAGAAGTTCTGGAAGCTGCTCACGGCGACGCTGGCGGCGATGTAACACCGCCTTCCACCCGCACAGCCTTGCCCACGATGATGTGAATCAGGAACCAAAATGACTGAGTCTCCGTGGCAAAGTGCGGTGAGCCTTGGGAATCAGTTGGGATCTCAGCTATCTGGTCACAGTCGGCTTTGCACGCAAAGCAGCCCTTTCGCGGCTCACACCCGGATCATGTCCTTGAGCACCTGCCAGTAGAGGAAGATGCAGCCACGCCAGGAGTAGCGGAATTCGCCGTTGCCGGTGGGTTCGATGACGCCCGCAGTGATGTTGTGGTCGATCTGGGCACTCATGTCCCGCTCGATGTAGGCGTGGAGGAATTCCGTGTCCTGAAGCGCTAAATGGTCGGCACCGACGCCCTGGCTGTGAATAAAATCCTCGTGGCGGGCCAGCAGATCCTCAAAGGAGGCGGCATGCGTATAGCGGTTCAGTTTTTGTTTGGGCGAATGCTTCATCGTGGCGGCGAAGGGGTAGTTCGTCGTCGTGAAGGTGGTGCCGTCCTTGGTCCGCGTGGTGAGGCTGACGTAGGAAAAGCCAAAGTCCCCCTGCTGTGCGAGGGCGACTGCGGCCTGCGTGCGCTGCTCCGCATGGTAAAAGAGGCGCATGAAGTGGTCCGTTTGGCTCCACTGCCAGCCGGTGTCTCCCACCTCGGTGAAGCCGACATCCTCGGCCTCACGGCTCAGATCGCCCAGCTCGGGGAAAATCTCGCGGGAGGGGGGGAAGCGGTGCTTGATCTCGCTTTTGATGGGAAAGCGCAGCTTGCGCACTCGGAAGATGATCTCCAGCCACGGCATCATGAACCAGGCGCTGATGAAAATGCCCCCACCAACGTGCGTGCCGGTCAGGAAATAGCCGCTCAGGTAGGACGCCGCCAGCAGCGCAAACCAGCCAAGCTTCTGAATGAAGCGGTTTTCAAAGCTGCGGCAGGCGATGGCGAAAACGACCGCCGCCGCGACATAAAAGATCTGCTGGAGAGTGGTTTCCATGATGGCCGCAGGGTGGTCTGCGAAGTGCCGAGACTAAAGGACAACCTCCCACGAATCAACCCTGCATCCTGCTCGCCAGCGGTCCCTCCATCACCGGTCATCTCGCATGAGTTCTTTGTTCGGGAGGTTGCAATGCAGATGTGCCACGTCTCCATATGAGCCATGCATCAGCGTCATAGACTGCTCATCGACGTCGGCAACGGCCGCACCAAGTTTGGCCTCGCCACCACCGAGACCATCCTCGAGCGCCGAGAGCATGCCACGCGTGAGCTTTCGCCTGATGCCGTGCGCGAAGTGACCCAGGGCTGGAAATTCGACGGAGCCGTGATTTGCAGCGTCGTGCCGAAGGCTGTGCCCGCTTTTCGTGAGGTTTACGGCCCGCAGCTCATCGAACTGCGGCACAACACCAACATGGGCATCGGCATCCGTTATCCGAAGCCCGAAAGCATCGG
>CAXNGR010000123.1:0-8268 GCA_964201265.1 Verrucomicrobiaceae bacterium | reverse complement strand
ATCCGGCTCGATGAACACGGCAAGGTGCTGCGCATCGAGCGCATCGAGAACGATGTCTCGCACCAATTGATCGAGGAATACATGCTGCTGGCCAACGAAGCCGTCGCAGGACGTTTGATGGGCCTGAACCGGCCTTCCGTGTATCGCGTTCATGAATCGCCGAAGGAAAAGCGGCTCAATGATTATCGCGAAGACGTGCTCAGCCATCGCGTGCCCTGCGGGAACCTCACGCATCGTCCCGAGGTGCAGAAACTGCTCAGCAAGCTCGGTACGCTGCCGATTGGCCCCGCGTTGAAAATCGGCTTCCTGCGCTCGCTCATGCGCGCGCGTTACGCTGTGGAGCCGCTTGGTCATTACGGCCTCGCGAAGACGAAGTACACGCATTTCACCTCGCCGATCCGCCGCTACGCCGATCTCGTCGTGCATCGCTCGTTGTTCGACAAAGTGGAGTTGCAGGTGGGCATCGCGAAGCAGATCGCCGATCACATCAGCACCACGGAGAAGAATTCTTCCGATGCCGAACGCGACAGCAAGGAGGTGAAGCTCTACGCCTACCTCAAGGCCCAGCTCACCTCGAAAAAGCCGCAGCCTTATGCCGCGCTCGTCACCGATGTGCGGAACTTTGGCTTCTTCGTCGATGTGCCGGATCTCGGTCTCAGTGGCGTCGTGCCGCTTTCGGCCATTCCCGATGACTTCTTCATCTTCGATCCCTCCACTCGTCAACTCACGGGGCGTCACACGCGCCGCGTGATCCGTCTCGGCGACAACCTCGTCGTGCAGATCTACAAGGTGGACAGCCTGAAAAAGCAGGTCGATTTCATGCTCGTTCCCTCACGCGAGAAACCGACGCGCCAGGATCGTTCCGAGCGCCAGGAACGTCGTGGGCCGCCTGATCGTGAACCCCGCCAGACAGCGTCTCCTCGCAAACCCGGCCATGGCCACAAACGTGCGCAGAAGCGGCGAAAGTAGTCCTCTCAATCTGCGTGTGAGCTAAAAACTCTGCGAAGTCCGAAAATCCATCGAGCATGCGAAGCGACGAACTCGTCATGCGCTGCGGTGATGTCTGCGTTCATGCTTTTCGATGAGGAAGCGTTCGCAGATGTTGTAGTAGAGCTTCATGGAGGCGAGGTCCATCCACTCGTCCGCGCGGTGCAGATTGCCGACCACGGGGCTCGAGAGCACGACAGGAATGCCGTACTGGGCGATGAACAACGCGTCGCTACCACCTGAGGCACGCACGAGCTCGGCGGGCGCTCCGGTGAGCTGCTCGGTGATCTGGAGATAAAGCGGGTCGGGAGAGAGATGCGTCGTCGGTGCAGTCGCCAAAGGTTCGACGCTGACCTCCGCGCCTGCGATTTCCCTCACTGTCGCGAGCATGCTCTCGACGGTGTGCGGCGGTGGAAAGCGCAGATCGACCACGGCCTCGGCCTCGCCGGGGATGCAATTGATCGTCGTGTTGGGCGTGTGGCAGATCGTGGGCACACAGGTGGGATACCAATGATCGGACGAGGCGTCCTGCAAAGCCTCGAAGTGCTGGCCCAGGCGAACGAGGCATTGCGCGAGGCATGCGAGGGCATTCGGGCCGAGCCATGGAGCCGCCGCGTGGCCTTCTTTGCCTGTGACGCGGAGTTTTGCCTGGAGGATGCCTTTTTCCTCGACGGAGATGCGGTTGATCGAGCCGCCATCAGGCACGATGGCCAGGCCGCAGCGCAATCCCAGGGTCTCAAACAAGTAGCGCACGCCATCGTCGCCCCCGCGTTCTTCGTCGGAGGTGAGGGCGATGCCGAGTGAGATGCCGGGGAACCGGCGATGGAGATCGCAAAACAGTTCCAGCATGACGGCGCATTGGCCTTTCATGTCGCCCGCGCCCGGCCCCCAGAGGCGTCCGTCGTGGAGGCTGGAATGATACACCGCGACGTCTGGATGCTCGATCACATCCAAATGCCCGACCAGCAAGATGTCAGGAATCTCCACACCCTGCGCACTTGCGACCAAGGAGCCAAAGCCACGGCTCTCGTATTGACGAATTTCGACGTCCTGCACCGTCTTCAGCTCTCGGCGGCACACATCAAAGCACCGTGCCCGTTCTTCTGGACGACTTTCGGTGCTGGGGATGTGCATGAGCTCGCAAGTTAGCGCGATGAGTCGATCCAGAGTGGAGGATGGCATGAAAGTGAGTTGGCGGGTGATCGCGGTGGAATGGAGCTTCAGCCATGGGTACAACACCCACCTGTTGCTGGCACGATTCGCGCGTTAAATGCCCATGGCGCGTGTTCCCAGAGGATTGTCTTCGCGGTTCACTTTACCCAAACAATGAATTCAGACTATCTCGATCTCACTGTCCGCGTGGGTTGCAATCTCGTTTACGAGACGAATCTCTTCACCCCCATTTCCTACCTGCTGCGGCCCCGCCGTGACAAGCACTGCCTCGTGCTGCAGGAGCGCTGCCAGTACGGGCCTTATTTACAGCCGCATGAGTTTGAGGACTCGCATGGCAATCTGACCTGCCGCACCATGCTCGTGCCAGGCCGCAACGTGATCGACATGGACGCCTACGTCGCCATTTCATCCCTACCGGATCGTTACGAGGCGAGTTTCAACTCGCTACCGGTGAACGAGCTGCCGCAGGAACTGCTGCGCTACACGCTGCCGAGCCGCTACTGCGATTCGGACAAGCTCTCGAACTTCGCCTGGCAGATGTTTGGCTGGATCGACAACGGCATGCAGCGCGTGCATGCCATCTGTGACTGGGTGCATCAAAACATCGAGTACCGGTACGGCTCTGGTCGGCCGGATATCTCTGCGTCCGAGGTGGTGCAGCGTGGCTATGGCGTGTGCCGTGATTTTGCGCATGTCGTCGTTGCGTTATGCCGGGCATTCAACATGCCCGCGCGTTACGTGACCGGCCATCTGCCAGACATCGCCTACCTGGACTCGGGCAGCCCGATGGATTTTCACGCGTATGGCGAGGTGTATCTGGGCCAGTGGTTCACCATTGACGCGCGCTTCAATGTGCCGCGCATCGGCCGCATCAAGCTGGGGCATGGCATGGATGCCGTGGACGGGGCCTTCTCCACGATCTACGGCCAGGCCACGCTCGTGCATTTCATGGTGTGGGCCTATCAGGTCAATCCTCTGGGCATGTCCCTGGGTGATCCCATTGATCTGTCGAAGCGTCTCGATGGCACTCCACAACTTCGCTTCGCCTAGGACACACCGCTTGTGAAAATCCACATTCATCACCGCACGAGTTACCACTACTCAACGCAGGTCTCGTTCGGCCCTCATCAGCTCATGATGCGGCCGCGTGAAAGCCATGCGATCAACCTTTTGACCTGCGCGTTCAGCATTTCCGTCCCGCATCAACTGCGCTGGATTCGTGGCCTGCACGAGAACAACATCGGCATCGTGGATTTCACCGAGCCTGCGGCGGAGCTGGTGATCGACGCCGAGTTTGTCCTCCACATCTGCGAGGAAAACCCGTTCAACTTCATCATCGCACCTGAGGCGGCTGAATACCCCTTCACCTATGAGCACGAGCTTGGAGCAGACCTCTTTTCCCTCAGCCACAATGTGTATGTCCGAGATGTGGATCAGATCCGTGACTGGCTGCACCCGCTGTGGCACCCAGGCAAGCGTCTGGGGGCGCTGGATCTGCTCCAGCAGCTCAACACGCACATCTACCGCACGTTTCGCTACCGGCGGCGGCTGGAGAAGGGCGTGCAGTCCCCCGCAGAGACCTTGGAGAAAAAAAGCGGCTCCTGCCGTGACTCCGCCACCTTGTTTGTGGAGACCTGCCGCTTCCTGGGCCTCGCGGCACGTTTTGTCAGTGGCTACATGTATTCCTCCGACATCAACGGCCGCATGTCCATGCATGGCTGGGCGGAGGTGTATTTGCCTGGAGCCGGTTGGATTGGCTTTGATCCGAGCTGGGGCATCCTCGCCTCGGCGCAGTATTTCCCCGTGGCCGTCTCACGCCACTCCGAGCATGCCCCGCCCATCTCTGGCAGCTACCTTGGCATACCCAAAGCCTTCATCAAAACGGAGGTGGACCTGTTTGTGAAGCATCTGGATGAATCACTTTAGCGGGGGCAGCTTCGCGCTGTAATGCACGGCGCGGTGGCGGTTGTCATCGAAGGCGAAGTGGAGCCACTGGCCGTCTTTGCTGACGAAGCCGTCGGGGTAGTTCATGCGCCCTTTGGGGCCATCGACGGACTCTTGCTGGAGCACGCGCTGGTAGGGCCAGGTCTTCATGCCGTCGAAGCTGATCCACAGCGCCATGGGAGTGCGCTGCTTGCTGTTCGGATTGTGCAGGATGGCGACGCGATCTCCGCCGAGGTTGTAGAGCGTGGTTTTGCTGCCGGGATTGGGGATCTCGGTGATGGAGGCAAATTCGGGCCAGGTTTTGCCGCCGTCTTTGCTCTCGGCTTTGTAGAGCAGGCCACCGAGGCCATCGGCGCGAATGACCATGGTGATGCGGCCATCGGGATGCTCGAAGAGGTCGTTCTCGGCCCAGCCGAAGTAGCGGCTGTTCGGCGTGAGGCGGATGTTGCCATGCTCGCTCCAGGTTTTGCCGCCGTCGCTGCTGATGAGCACGCCGTTGCGTGGGTTGGTGAACTCGCGCTCCAGCGGCGGCAGCTTCTGCTGATCGTCAGGGCCGATGTAGTGCTGGAACGGGAGCATGAGGCGACCGTCTTTGCAGACGATGTGCTTACGGATGAAGGTGCGCTCCTTGAGGCGACCGGGCACTTCCATCGGCTTGCTCCAGGTCTTGAAGGAGTCATCGCTGGTGAGATACCACGAGCGCCAGTCATTGGCCCAATGCTTCGAGTGCGTGGAGAAGAACAGCGTGCTGCGCTGGCCGAGGATCATGAGTTCCGTCGGCCCCTGCCCGATGGTTTTGCCCTCGCGCGGGAAACCGACATCGAAGGGTTCCAGCGCTGTCCAGGTCTTGCCCTGGTCCGTGCTGCGTGTCACACCCGTGTAGTTCAATGGTGAAGGCTCGGTATCGCCACCCGCCAGGATGAAAAGAATCCACGAGCCATCGGGCAGCTCACGCAGCGTGGTGTCACAGACCATCTTGTTCGGCGTGATGCCGTCGTAGGGGATGCTCTTGAAGTCCTGTTTCGCGTCTTCGGCGGCTTGCGCGGCCCACTTCGGATCTGGCGTGATGTCTTTGGGCAGTTTCGGGGCGTGGGCTTTGTTGACGACCGTCTTTTTGGGGATCCAAACGGGTGCGGCGTTGGTGGCGCGTGGTTTGGTGTGGTCCATCGGAGTTGCTGGAGCCTGAGGACGTGGAGCAAAGTCTGCTTCGGTGAACTTTGTGTGCAGGATCTCGGCATCGGTGTGGCGGTTCCAATCATAGAGGATGTGGATGTCGCCATTCGGTGCTTGAAAACCATCGGGATAGGAAACGGAGGCGCGATCATCAATGAGCAGTCCCTTGCCCCAAGTTTTGCCATCGTCATCGGAGAGGAACGCTTTCAGGTTCGTGCGATTCGGCAGGCGCACGTTGATGGGGCCGTTCTTCACCAAGATGAGCTTCCCAGAGGCGAGACGGCGGATGAAAAAACGAGCGCTCGGGTTTTGAATCGTGCTGGGCTGCGATTCGCTCCAAGTCGCGCCTTTGTCGGTCGAGGTGCTCTCGCTGATGCCTTCCTTCGTTCGAGCGAGCATCCAGAGACTGCCATCCTTGCGCTCGACGATCATGTGCTCATCGAAGTCCGTGCGCGGGAAGGCCACGCCGCCGCGACGAGTCCACGTCTTGCCTTGGTCCGTCGAAGCGAAAACATTCGCCATGCGGATGTGGTCGAGATTCTTGTTCGCTTCTTTATCCACACCGGGGCCGTGCATGCGGTCGCGTGTCCAAAGCGAGACTGGAAGCAACCAGTCGCCATTGCTCAGCACGGTGGGCTTGTTCAGCGTGCAGCCATCGGCAAAGCGCGCCGGTGCGGTCCATTTTGGCTCGGTGGCATCAGGATCATCGCAGCGGATGTACCAGTCACCACCACGACCGTCGAAGTAGCCGATGCTTTGATCAAAGAAGCACCACAAGCGGCCTAGCGGATCGGTCCACAGATTGCCGACAAGCGCCCGCCGCTCATAGCGCACGCCGTTCAGTTCGCCATCCTGCGGATCGATCACCACACGCGGCTTCGACCACGATTTGCCATCGTCATCACTCGTCGCCAGCATGAAGAAGCCGTTCGGCGAGTCGCCATTCCCCACCCAGGCGGCCCACAGGCGGCCTTTCGGCGTGCGGTCGAGGCCGATGATCATATTTCCGGGGCGTTTGTCCGCATCGTATTCGGGACCGGGCGCTGTGTTGATCAGTGGTGGCTCCAAAGCGAGATCGAGCAGCGCTTGGTCCTGAGCAGCAGCGTGCAGAACGAGCAGTGAAAGAAGCAGGAAGGTGTGTTTCATGGTTGAGCGAGGAGAGAACGGACGATGAACGAAGATCCGCGCCTTCGGGCGGTAAATCGGCATGTGATGATAACTCAGGCTGAGCCCAGGGTTGATCCCAGCGAGTTCAAAGCCTAGCTTTAACCCTGATCTTTGAAATTTCCGCCGCCTTGCGCGGTGTTTTAACTTCCTGCGGTGTTCGTCATCGAGCTTTGTGGCCCGGCCCGATTCATCAACTGCGGGGGCTACGCGCTGAAGTGACATGTCATGCCTTCACTGGAAGACAGAGCTTCATCACGCGGGTTCCCACCTGGTCTCATGGGATACGTGAGCCCTTTGTATTCGGACGGCACAGGCGGGTTTGAAAGCGTCCCGGCTCCGCCCGGGGCGCTTTCTCTATTTTGGAGCGGCGACGATTCGTCGCTGGGTGCTTTCAAAGCCGACGAATCGTCGGCTCGCTATGAAAAAGAACTCAAGCCTTCGGCTTGGTCTGCGGCAGCGCTTGGGGATCTTTGTCACCAATCTTCTCCGCAGGACGGATGATCACGCCGACGGGCATGGAGGCTTTTTCCATGTTCAAAAGCTGGCTGACGGTGACGAATTGATAACCCTTGGCCAGAAGCTGGTCGAACATCGCGGGCATGGCCGTGATGGTGGGCGGGTGAATGTCATGCGAGAGCATGATCGCTCCCGGATGCGCTCCATTGACGAGACGGCTGGTCACGGCGGCCACGCCGGGGCGGCGCCAGTCCTGCGGATCGACGGACCACATGATGGTGGAGTAGCCGAACTCGGAAAACATGAGGTCTTTGATGCGGGTGTTGATTGCGCCGTAAGGCGGGCGCATCAGGTGCGGGCGCACACCGGCCACTTCATAGACGGCGTCTTCGGATTTCTTCAGCTCGCTGCGGATCTGCTCGTCGGAGCGGCTGGTGAGGCTGCAATGCGTCCAGGTGTGATTGCCGATCTCATGGCCTTCCGCAATGATGCGGCGCACGATGGCGGGATAAGTCTTCACCAGATTGCCGATGAGGAAGAAGGTGCATTTGATGTTCCGCTCCTTGAGGATGTCGAGCAGCTTCGGCGTCAGGCTTGGGTGCGGGCCGTCGTCAAAGGTCATCGCCAGTGTCTTCTGCGTGATTTTGACGGATGAATACGAGGTGCGGGCACCTGCCGGCGGCACCACAGGCATAGAGGACGGGTTGTTCAGCCGCTTGACCAACGGATTTTCGACTTCTTCGGCAGGAAGAGCCTTGAGCGCCTCCTGGACGGCGAGTTTGTCCGGCTTTGCGGCTTTTTGAGTTGTACAGCCTGTTTCGGCTGCCAACATGATGCCTAACCAAATGCTGAGATACATGCGCGGGGGGGTCACAAGGCGCGGAGATTAACGGGTGAAATTCACTCGCGAAAGCTGGAATTTCTGAAAAGCAAAGAATCGCCAGAAGTCACCGCCGCCCAGGCAATCTGCGGATCAAGAAAATGCCATGCTCCCGATTTTAAATCATCTGGCAGGCAAAAGGGGCCAATGCTCTCGCGGTGCAGGCCCGTCACCCGGTTGTTCACGCGGTGAAACATGCGCTTCACCTGATGGTAGCGGCCTTCATGCAGCGTCAGTCGGGCGCGGCGCTCGTCCAGAATGATGAGTTCGGCGGGCAGGGTGGTGATGTCCTCCGTGTGGAAGTAAAAACCTCGCGCAAACTCGGCCACGGCCTCCACGGCGATGGGTTCGGCGGTTTCGACGAGATAAACCTTCGGCACCTTGTGCTCCGCAGCCATGATTCGTTTCGACCAGCGGCCGTCGTTGGTCAGCAGCACCAGCCCGGAGGTGCTGCGATCCAGCCGTCCAGCGATGTGCAGCGTGTGTTT
>CAXNGR010000122.1:0-8293 GCA_964201265.1 Verrucomicrobiaceae bacterium | reverse complement strand
TTCGTTGAAGTATTGCAGGTTGGTTCCTGTGATGGTGATGTTCGTCCCGCCCGCTGCGGTTCCAATGCTCGGGCTGACGTTGGTGATCGACGGTGGCGGTGGTGAGAAAAAGAAGGCTGTGTTGGCCGCATTCGTCACGCCCGCAGTGGTCACGAGCACGCTCGCTGAGCCCGGAGACTGCGCAGGCGTGGTGGCAGTGATCTGGGTAGCGCTGTTCACCGTGAAGCTGGCAGCATTCGTGCCGCCGAAGGTAACTGCAGTGGCTCCACTAAAGTTCGTTCCCGTGATCGTCACAGTGGTGCCGCCACTGATCAGACCAGAGCTGGGGCTCACATTCGCAACCGTGGGTGGCGCTATGTAAGTGTACAGCGTATTGGCCGCATTGCTGCCGCCCGGTGTGGTCACCACCACGCTGGCCGTGCCTGCGCTGCCTGCCGGGGTGGTGGCCGTGATGGTCGTGGCATTGACCACGGTGACACTCGTCGCCGCCGTGCCGCCGATGGTCACGCCTGTGGCTCCCGTGAAATTCGTGCCAGTGATCGTCACGCTCGTTCCTCCTGCGGAGCTCCCTGTCGCGGGGGCGATCGCGGCAACCGTGGGCAGTGCTGGTGCCGCAGCGGCTGACACCGTCCAAGTAGCGCTGCCGATATTGACCGTGGACCCTGGCTGAATGCTGTCCTTGCCAAACGATACGTTGTTCGACGGCGACCAATGGGTCGCATAGCCGTTGACGAACACGCCGTTGAGCGCCACGAAATCTGCTCCCGGGTTGCTAGTGAAGCCCAGCGATGTATTTGAATTCGCCTGCGTGAGGCCATTGATACCGCTTTGGAAGTTCCACTGGTCAAAATTACCACCTGGATCGTTGTAGGCGTTGGCGATCGTGACGGGGTCCACGGTAATCGGCCCGGAAGTACTCCCGACGAGCTGCACCTGAACCGGAACAGCAGGCGCGTAGTTTGAGTAATTGCCTCCATTGAGCGTGCGCGTAAATGCGCTGTCGTCATAAGTGAAGGAAAAGGTGACCGTCTCGCCGTTCACCCCGTAACCGGGAAGGCTGGCTCCATTGATGATGCCCGAGCCGGTGACGGTAAACAAGTTGCCGGTGACGATGGGATTAGAATAGGTGAAGAGGGTATTGGCCGCATTGCTGCCGCCCGCCGTGGTCACCACCACGCTCCTGGCTCCGGCCGTTCCTGCCGGGGTAGTGGCGGTGATGGTGGTGGCATTGACCACATTGAAGCTTGCTGCCGCCACTCCGCCGATGGTCACGCCCGTGGCTCCGGTGAAATTCGTGCCGGTGATCGTCACGCTCGTTCCTCCCCCAGTGCTACCGCTCGTCGGAGAAATCGACGCAACCGTCGGAGGCTGGGCGGCACTCGTGGATGCCACCCAAAGAGTGCCATCAAGCGGCTGCCCATTGCCGGCAAATGTTCCCGCCACCGCAGTGCTGCCATCACTCGAATATGCCACCGAAGTCCAGGAGGCGTTGCCAGGTGTTGGCGTGTTGGCGCTCCAAGTCGCGCCAGAATTGGAAGAAGTCCAAATAAGGCCAGAAAAGACAATTGCCGCCAGCTTGCTACCGTCGCCTGAGGAAGAAATGGTCCTGGCATTAAAGAAATCCGTCCGTTCAGTCCATGTAGATCCGGAATCTGTGGAGGTGTAGGTGAAACCAGAGCCTTCTCCCACAACCGCCGCTAGCTTGCTGCCATCAGACGAGGAGGTGATGGAATACCAATTCCGAGCGCCTGACCCCGTGCGCTCCGTCCAGTTCACTCCCGAGTCGGTGGAAGTCCAGATCGAGCCACCATAAACAGCCGCCGCCAGTTTGCTGCCATCCGAAGAGGAAGCCACCCCGAACCAAGTACGGCTTCCTGCCGCTGTTCGTTGAGTCCAATTAACCCCGCTGTCGGTGGAGGTCCAAATACTCCCCCCTTGTTCGACGGCCACGAGTTTGCTACCATCGGATGACGATGCGACTGACTTCCAAATACCTGAAATTCGCCCGGTCCAGCTGGCACCCGAATCGGTGGAGGTCCACAGTAAGTTGCCAAACTGAGCGGCCACAAGTTTCGCCCCATCGGCCGAGGAAGCGATGCACGATCCATTGTACACAAAGCCACGATCCGTCCAAGTGGCCCCAAAATCCGTGGAGGTGTGAATATTCTGCGCGTTGATCACCGCCGCCATCTTGCTGCCATCCGCAGAAACAGCGATGTTAGACCAATTTCTGCTGGGGGCGGAGGTTTGCTGAGTCCAGGTCTGCGCCATCGAATGCGGAACCGCAGCCAAAATAATAACCGCGAGAAGGAGGCCCTGAAACCAATGGGCCAGAGGTCGGAGGCGGCGGATGGAATGGGCGTGTGGCGAGTTCATGATAAGTATCCGGATGCAGGAGAAAAAATAGGGACCGTCGTCCGCTGTGGCCGCAGCCCCTGCGGCTCCAGGCAGGAGCAGCAGGCAGATTCAGAGCGGCGGGGCGGGGCATAAGCAGGGGCAAAGAGGGGGTGCGTCTAGGAGCGCGGGACGAAGACGAGTGATGGGTTAACCTATTTGAGCGCATCTGGCGTGCCATCGCAAGTGTCTTTTCCTACACAGATAATCAAGCCAGGCATCCCTCATCCCCCCCAGCCAGCCGGTGGTTCCAGACACGACACCGCCGCCCCTGAACCAACTGCTGCCCTCCACTCCTCTTTGTGCCCAACACCATCATGTTTTGTGAATTCGTCTGAATCCATTGGCAACAGAATGAAGGCAGCAGAATAAAAACACTCTGTTGTCTTCATTCTGTTGCCGAAATCACAAAACTTGAAGACGCGAGGTATAGCTCCGCCGCACCTACCCCCTGGCCTGCACCCACCCTTCAGCGGCTTAAGAATCCGGAGCCCCCCCCAGCCTCGGGAGGCCGGGGTGCCCCCCCGGACTCCCTTTCCGCCCCTGCCTCAAGGCAGCGTGATCTGCGCCTCTGGACCGCTGGCGGCCTCCAGGCTGCCGTTGAGGGCGATGATCTTCACCTTCACCGTGCTGCCGGCGGGCAGGCTCTTGATGAGCTCGTCGGTCACGTTGCCGCTTTTGCTGTATTCGCGGTAGTCGGCGTCCACCCCCAGGATCTGGATGAGCACGCGGTTGTTGCTACTGCGGACGCCACGCCCCCACTCCGCCAGGATCTGGCCCGCGCCGGCAAGGCTGAGCACGAGCTGGCTGGCGGGTTCCGGCGCACGCGGGCTGGAGGGAATGTTCAGGCCGAAGACCTCCCAGCGCGGATCGTCCGGGCCGAGCAGCAGCGTCAGCTCATCCACAAAGGCGATGAGGCGGCGGCGCAGCGTGGCGTAGGCGGTCTCCCGGGCGCTTTTCGCATGGAGTTGCGCCAGGTCGGCGTCGCTGACGGCCTGGCGGGCATTGCCGAGCTGGGAATGCAGGGCCTGGGCCCGCGAGGCAGTGACCTCCGTGTGCGGCGTGCCTCCAGGCACCTCGTAGGTGGGGTGCTGGGAGAGGTAGATGGCCAGGGTGTTGATGCTGTTGAAGCGCTTGTCCTGCGTGGTGGGCACGGCGGTGGAGCCGGGTTTGTGGTTGAACCCAGCCAGCACCCACTCCGGGGACCAGCCCTTCCCCAGCGGCGTTTCCAGCACGGTGCGTGCCGCCACCAGAAACTGCCGCACCTCCTCGTCCTTGGCCGCATGCGCGGTGGTGGCGGCAGCCGTGGTCAGCTTGGACTGATCGTAGAGGTAGTCGAGGCCCGGGCTGGGCGGCAGGGGCGGTGGCGGGGCTGGTGCGCCGGGCGGCGGCGGGGAACTGGGCACCGTGCCCTTGATGGCGGTGATCAAGGTGCCAAGGTCCGCCTGGCGCGTCTGCTTGAGGCCGACGTCATCCTGGGCGGTGCCGCAGCCATCGAAGATGTCCTCAGCCAAGGCGAGGACGACTTGCTTGTTTTCGGGGATCGGATTGTTACTCATGGTTCGTTTTCCTGTCTGGGTTGGGATTGGCGCCGGGCCGACGTAGCCTGGATCACCAAATTCAAGGACATAGGAAGGATCCCCCCAGCGCAGGTTCGGATCGTCCCAGCGGTAGCCAGAATCCCATGTCAAAATTTTCATCGCGTTAGGGGTTGCGGTTCATCCAGGGAGCCAAAAAATCGCCCCTGCGGCCTCTCCGGGCACGCCGCGACCCCTAGAAAACCGTTTTTCAGCCCTGCCGAGCTTGTCGTCCCCCCTGGAAATTCGTTTTCCAATGCCCCCGTCCCCGTCATGGCCTGCGGAAAATCGTCGTCCGGCCCCCACGACCACGTCGCCCCCCTCGGAAAACGCATTTCCAGCGCCAGCGTCGTCCACGCGGCCTGCGGAAAACCGTCGTCTGGCCCCCACGACCACGTCCTGACCTGCGGAAAATCCTTTTCCAGCGCCGCCGAGCACGTCTTTACCGCCGCAGGAGGCATGGCCCGCCTCTGCCAGACCCGCGCAGGGAGCGTCGCTTTTGACCCAGCGGAAGGCTTAGGCAACGGCTCCCCCGTCCAGGTGGCGCATGAGCCTGCCTGTGGGCGCGAGTGTTCCCAGGGAATCATCTCCGAACCCTTCACGCATGGTTGGATGCATGAATTAGGCGTTTTTTACCACGCACCTCATGGCAACGTCGAGATTTTTTTATATTCGCTCTCATGTGCGGTCATTCGCGTTGGAAAACCCGCCTGCGCCTTCCATTCTCAACGCGAATGACCACGAATATCCGCGAATGAGAAGGAATAATGCCACCACCTGAATCGTGACGCTCTCTGATTGTGATTTTTTCAAACACAGGCGATAACTACCCTGTCTCTCCCCGCCTCTATGCCGCGCGCATTCCGCCACCCTCTCACTCTCCTACTGGTGCTACTGGCGCTGGCGGCGGGCGGCTTCATCTGGTTGCAAAGGAGGGGGGCAGCGCCACTGGCGGGGCCTCCGCAGCGCCCAGCCCCACCACAGCCTCTGGCAATTGCGGGCGGGCCTGCCTTCGGGGCACGGGCCCCGACTCCCACACCACCCGCGGCGACGAGCAGGCCTCCGACCGGCGGTAAAACGCTGCAGCAGGCCTACCGTTTTGCCTTGCGAAGCGGCCAAATCAGCCTGGAGGGCGTGGAACTGCTGCAGGGAGACTTTCACAAACGCCGGGGCACCCAACCCTGGCGGCCGGGCATGTGGTGCGTGCGTTTTCTGGACGCTGACATGCGGGTGCTGGCCCAGGAAACCACCGCCGCTCCCGACGAACCCTGCGTGGTGCTAGACCCTAACGTGCCGGATACCACAGGAGCGCCGCAGGCCGCCAAACTCAAGCTGACGGACGATGTGGAGATGCAGATGCGCGTGCCGCCGGTGTCCGGCGCGGCCTGGATCAAGATCTACCGGATCGCCAGCAGCAAGCCAGCCAGGTGGGACGTGGAGCCCATGGGCCAACTGCTGGCCAGCATTCCCCTGCCCCCATGAACGCCTCCAGCCGCCTCTCACTGCTGATCGCATGCTTGCTGGGCATGCCAGGGTGGCTAGGTGCCCAGACAGCGACCCTTTTTACCGTGGAGGAAAACGGCCCGCGTTCAGAGCGCATCAACATCGTCTTCCTCTCCGAAGGCTACACCACCGCCGACATGCCAAACTTCACCACGCACGTGACGACGGCGGTGAACTTCCTTTTCAGCAAGGAGCCGTGGAAGCAGTACCGCAGCTACTGCAATATCTACCGGATCGAGATCGCCTCGAACCAAAGTGGCTGTGACAATGGCAATACGAGCGGGGCTAACGGAACACGTGACACCTACTTCAATACCGGCTTCAATACCGCTGGCGTCCCGCAACTGCTGACCTACGGTTCTGGAGGCCAGAGCAGAGTGTCCGCCTTGCTGAACACGCATGTACCGGAACAGGACATGCCGGTGGTGCTGGTGAATGACACCAAGTATGGCGGAGCGGGCTACACAGGCTCGTCCATTGCCTCCGTCCACAGTCAAAGCGCGGCGATCGTGGAGCACGAGGTCGGTCACTCCTTTGCGCAGCTTACAGACGAATATGACATCGAGTACACGCTCTATACCCCAAGCGAGCAGCCCAACACGACCGCCCAGACGACGCGTGAATTGATCCGTTGGAGGCACTGGATCGACGCAACAACCCCTGTGCCCACACCGGAGACGGCCCCCTACAACACCGCACCGGGCGACAGCCTGGTGGGCATCTATGAAGGCTCCATGTACCGCACCACGGGCTGGTATCGCCCGCACTTCAATTCACTGATGAAGAGCCTGAACCGCCCCTGCGGGCAGGTGAACCGGGAGCAGTTCGTGCTGCAGTTTTACCAGCGGGTGAGTCCACTGGATGGCTTCACCCCAGTCAGCACGAGCTCCACAGTGAGCACGCCCTCAGCTCTCAGCTTCCAAGTGACGCCGAAGGTGCCTACCGGTGGGGCCCCTACCCTGGCGGTTTCTTGGAAGATCGATGGCGTTGAACAAAGCGGCGCGGTGGACGCGCAGTTCAACACGCTGACCGATTTCATCGGCAACGGCACGCACACCGTGACAGCGACGTTGCGTGATCCGACAAGCTTCGTGCGCTTAGACACAAGCAATTTGCTCAGTGAGTCGGTCACCTGGAATCTCACGCTCAGCGGGCAGATTCCCGCCACCCTGGCCGGCTGGCGCACGGCCTATGGCGCGGACACTGCGGTGAGTTCACCCGACCAACTGGCGAACCTGATCAAATACTCCCTCGGACTGGACGCCAGCGTGCCCGCTACCGTGTTGCAAATGCCCGCCGGGACAATCACGCCCGCAACCGGAGAACAACACCTCACCTTGACCATTCCACGCAGAATGAAACGCACCGACGTGATCTACACCGTGCAAGTCTCCAGTGACCTGAGCGACTGGCGCTCAGGAGCCGGGCACACCGTCGTTTTAGAGGACTCGGAGACTCGACTCGTGGTGCGTGACGCTCTGCCCATCAGCAGCGGCAGCCAGCGCTTTATCCGTCTCGCGGTGCAACCCGTGCCCTGAAACGATCTCAAACGGATCTTTACCCGAGGCGGATCACACCAGCCCACGCCGCACCAGGGATTCCTCCATCGCGCGGTCAATGAGCAGCACGGCGAGGGTTTGCGTGGCGTCGTCGAGCAACTGGGTGGCGGTTTTAAGGGCTTTGGCGTCGTGATCGGCGGATTCGAGCAGGCGGCGCACCTCGGCGGCGTGTTGGAGCACGTTGGCACTCTCCTCGGCGCTGATCGCGTCTCCAAGCTGCGCGAGAGCTGTATCGACGGCGGGGAGCAGTTCCTCGGCCTTGAGCTTCGCCTCGGTCCAGATGCGCTCGTTCATGTCCTCAAAGGCGAAATCGACGCTCTCGGCGATCATTTGCTCCACGCGCTCGTCTTCGACGTCGATGGCGGTGCCGCGAATTTCAAGCGTGGTGTCCTGATTGGTGGCCGTGTCACGGGCGAGCACCTTCAAGATGCCATCTGCGTCCAAACTGAACTGCACACCGACGCGGGCGCTGCCCTTAGGCCCCGCTGGAAACGGCACGTCAATGCGGCCGAGTTCCCAGTTGTCCTTGGCCAGTTCACGCTCTCCCTGGAGAATGCGGATGAGCATGCTGTCCTGGTTGGCGACGGCGTTGGTGAACATCTCACCGGCTTTCGCGGGAATGGTCGTGTTGCGCGGGATGATGATGTTCATCAAACCACCGAAGGTCTCAATGCCGAGCGAGAGTGGGGTGACATCCAGCAGCAGCACCTGCCGCAGACTGCCGCTCAAAATGCCCGCCTGGATCGTGGCACCGAGCGCGATGGCTTCGTCCGGATTCTGCGAGGTGTTCGGCTCACGGCCAAAAAGTTCGCGCACATAATCGCGCACCAACGGCATGCGCGTGCTGCCGCCGACGAG
This sequence comes from Verrucomicrobiaceae bacterium, assembly GCA_964201265.1. GTDB lineage: Bacteria > Verrucomicrobiota > Verrucomicrobiia > Verrucomicrobiales > Verrucomicrobiaceae > Prosthecobacter. Next base: position 402 of record CAXNGR010000122.1, on the reverse strand, counting down.
GATGACTTCATCGAGCTGGTCGGGTTTGATCTTCGCATCGCTCAACGCCCGCAGGCAGTGCATCCGCGTGCGCTCGATCCATGGGCGGGCGATTTTTTCGAGATCGGCGCGGGTGATGTCCAGACCGTTGAACGAGGCCGTTTCGTCGCTGGAGAGGCGTTTTTTGACAACTTCGGCCCCTTCTAGCACACGGATGTCATTGGCAGGCAAGTTGAGCCGCTCGGCGATGAATGCGGCGAGCAGGCGATCGATGTCATCACCGCCAAGCTGGGTGTCTCCGGCGGTGGAAAGCACTTGGAAGGTGCCATCGCGCATTTCGAGCACGGAAATGTCAAAAGTGCCGCCACCGAGGTCATAGACGGCTACTTTTTGATGCTCCCCGAGCTTGTCGAGACCGTAGGC